>JAMBLK010000104.1 GCA_023336855.1 Actinomycetes bacterium | reverse complement strand
TGGCCAGCACGAAGTACTACGACGAATTGCCGACGACAGGCAACGAGTACGGCCGGGCATTCCGTGATCTCGAGTGGGAAGAACGGATTCACGAGATGACTCGTGAGACCGGGATCGGAGCCCAGTTCGGCGGCAAGTACTTCTGCCACGACGTGCGAGTGATCCGACTTCCGCGCCACGGGGCCTCATGCCCCGTCGGCATCGGAGTCTCATGTTCAGCGGACCGTCAGATCAAGGCCAAGATCACCGGCGAAGGAGTGTTCCTCGAAGCGCTCGAACGCGACCCGGCCCGATTCCTGCCCGACCCCGACGCTATCGGGGATTCCGCAGACCCGGTTCGGATTGACCTCGACCGACCGATGAATGACATCCGCGCGGAGTTGTCGAAGCATCCGGTCGGGACCCGGTTGTCGCTCACGGGGACGATCGTTGTTGGCCGCGATATCGCCCATGCCAAGATCGCTGAGCGTCTCGAGGCGGGCGAAGGCATGCCGCAGTATCTGCAGGACCACATCGTGTACTACGCCGGCCCCGCGAAGACCCCCGAGGGCTACGCATCGGGGTCGTTCGGGCCGACGACAGCGGGACGGATGGACCCCTACGTCGATCAATTCCAGGCGGCGGGGGGAAGCTTCGTGATGCTCGCGAAGGGAAACCGGTCGAAGCAGGTCACCGACGCCTGCGCCGAGCACGGAGGGTTCTACCTCGGTTCGATCGGCGGACCGGCCGCGATTCTCGCCAAGGAGTGCATCCGTGCGGTCGAGGTCCTTGAGTATCCGGAACTCGGGATGGAGGCCGTCTGGCGCATCGAGGTGGAGGAGTTCCCAGCGTTCATCATCGTCGACGACAAGGGCAACGACTTCTACGCCCAGTTCATGTAGTAGCCCGGCCGAACGCTCTCTGCACAAACCAGCCACGCATCCGCGTACCAAGCAGGGTTGTCAGCGTCGCCCGTTTCGTGTCACCGGACGGCCGCGCAGCCCTCGGGTTCGAGACGCTCGGCGATCTCCGCACCGCCGAACTCGACCATCGACCATCACGGGACGGCTACGGTGTCAACATGCCACCAACAGACACAACGACTTTCGTCCCGAGCGAACTCGAAGGTGTCGATCGGTACAAGCTCCTCACCGGTCTGATCGTGCCAAGGCCGATCGGCTGGATCGGGACCCTCGCACCGGACGGCCGCCAGAATCTCGCACCGTTCTCTTTCTTCGCCGTTGTCGCCGGTACGCCACCGACCGTCCTCTTCTCCCCCGGCCGCAGAACGGGAACGCCGAAGGACACGCTCAGCAACGTCCTCGCCAGTCGCGAGTTCACCGTCAGCGTCGTCGATGAACGCCTGGCCGAGGCCATGAACCTGACATCGGGCGAGTACCCGCCGGACATCGACGAGTTTGAACTTGCAAACCTCACCCCACGGCCCGGGGATGTGGTCGCTGCTCCCCTGGTGTCCGAGGCGCCGGCCGGCCTCGAATGTCGTGTCACTCACGTCGTGGAACTCACCGATCCGCCGACGAACACGGTTGTGTTCGGTGAGGTCGTTCGCATCCACGTTCGCAGCGATCTGCTCGACGGGACGAGGATCGACCCGGTCGGCCTCAAAGCCGTCGGGAGAATGTCGGGCAGTTCCTATACCCGCATGGCCGACGGCTACTTCGAGATGGACAGACCGGGCTGAAGACGGCCAGGGCGACGACAGGCAGTAGTACGTCCTACGTATGGCGTAGTACGTTCCACGGCCTCACCTAACGGCTGCGTATCCTTCGGACTCGAGACGTTCGGCGATCTCCGGGCCACCGGATTCGACGACCCGTCCATCGACCATGACGTGAACCCGATCAGGGTTCATGTATCGGAGGATCCGGCTGTAGTGCGTGATGACCAACACGCCGAGCGACGAGCTTCGGAGCGTCTCCACCATTGCGGCAACCTCGCGAACGGCATCGATATCGAGGCCGGAGTCGATCTCGTCCAAGATGGCGATCTTCGGTGATGCAACGGCAAGTTGGAACATCTCGGACCGCTTCTTCTCACCACCGGACAGGCCGGTGTTGATCGCTCGATCCAGGAAACGGTCCATGCCGAGGAGTTGGGATGCGTCTTCGGCTCTTGTTCGGGCTGCCGACGGATCGGTGGCAACCTCGGCCATCTCTGCAACGAGGTCATCGAGAGACACTCCCGGCACCTCGGTCGGATATTGGAACCCCTCGAAGAGGCCCATCCGGGCCCGCTCATGCACGGGGAGACCCATCACCTCGATTCCTCCAACGAGCGCAGACCCGGAGGCTTCGTAGTCACTGCTCCCCATGAGGACGTGTGTGAGCGTGGATTTACCCGATCCATTCGGCCCCATCAGGGCATGTACTTCACCGAACGGCACGACGATGTCGATCCCCTTGAGGATCTCCAGGTCGCCGAGGCGGGCCTTGAGGTCGGTGATCTCCAGAGCGTTCGGCATCAGGACTCCCCTTCGATGGTCAGATAGACGACGCCGTCTCGCACGGCTGTCGGATACACGGGCACCGCCGTGGTGGCAGGAAGCGCACCGGGTTTGCCGGTCGTGAGGTCGAACGGCGACCCGTGTCGTGGACACTCAACCTCGCCGTCGAAGACGTCGCCCTCCGCGAGCGAGGCCTCTGCGTGGCTGCATCGATCACCGATAGCGTGGACCACGTCGCCCATACGGAAGAGGGCGATGTGCTCGCCTTCGACCTCGACACGGAATCCGCTGCCGTCCGGTAGTTCGCGGAGAGGTGCGATTTTGACTTCCATCACACTCTGCCTTCTGCCTGCGCCGTCTCGTACTTGCGATTGATCCACTCACGAACCGGCGTGGCGAGTTCAGGATGCGGCAACTTCCCCAGTGCCTCCTCGAAGAATCCCCGTACTTGGAGCCGTTCTGCACGCTCTGGATCGAGCCCGCGACTCATGAGGTAGTACTTCTGTTCGGCGTCGAGCGGGCCGACCGTTGATCCGTGGCCACACTTCACGTCGTTGGCGAGAATCTCAAGGTTCGGAACCGACTGGGCAGAGGCTCCGTCGGAGAGGATGAGATTCCGATTCGTCTGGTAGGCCTCGGTCTTCTGCCCGCTCTCTTCGATGCGGATCATTCCGGTGAACACACTCCGCGCATCGTCCTCGACGGCACCCTTCAAGAACATGTCCGAACGTGTGTTGGTACCGACGTGGCGCATGAAGTACCGGTAGTCAAGGATCTGGTTCTGCTCGCCGAAGTAGGCGCCCACGATATTCGCCGACGAACCGCGGCCTTCGAGACCGACATCGAGATGCAGACGGGCGAGGCGGCCGCCGAGACCGACTTCACCGAATCGGAACAACGCGTCGGCACCGATCTCGGCGCGAAGCGAGCCGATCGACAGAACGTCGTAGCCGAGGTTCTGGACGACACTCAACGACACCCGGGCACCGTCGCCGACCTCAATGGAGAACTGGGGCACGATGAGAGCATCGGCGTCCGGGGCTGAGCGGAGGTGCACGACCACGGAGATGTCCGCGTGCTCATCTGCAGCGATGACGACACTGGGAAAGCTCGCCGCGCCATCCGATCCTGCGTGTATGTCGATGGCGATCACCGACGGCGCAACGATGCCGCGTGCGACATGCACGAAGACGCCGTCGCCCCCGAAGGCGTTTGTGGCGGCTTTGAAGATGTCCCCGCCGGCTGCGATCCCCGAGCGGTTGAAAGCGGCCTCGACCGCGTCCGAGTGTTCGAGCGCCGCACGTTCGAGCGACATGACGACCACTCCGTCGGCGACGTGTTCATCACCGACGAACGAACCGTCGACGACACGTACCGTGGTCGGATGGAGGAGATGGGCTACCAAAGGGTCGTTACCGAGATCGACGGCGACATCCGCCGGGGGGCGGTAGTCGTCGAAGGAGAAGTCGAGATCGACATATCGCCATATCTCGTCTTCCTGGGTTGGCATGGCACCATCTGAGAAGGCTTTGAATGCGGCAGAACGGACCGTCGACCGCCAGGCCGGGTCATTCGCACCGGCCGTCGTTGAAACAGTCTGATCAAAGTGGGACAAGGGGAGTTACCTCTGCTCGGAAGCACGACCGAGAGTACCGATGGGTGCCCCGCTAAATGGGTCCGATATTTGCCACGTCGGAAATGATCAGGGTCGCCTACAACCGGGGAGCCAGCGGGCAGTAGTACGTCGCACGTATGACGTATTACGTAGTTTCGGCCTGAGGCCTCAACCGACTCACTCCCGACCTTTTCACCACACCCCGGTGCCATCGGATGGTTCCGCTATCTGAACTCTCTACCTACCGTTCAGGGTTCGAGCTACCAGAAGACCAGATGCCGCGGGCCAGGAACCGGCAGCGTCTGGCA
>JAMBLK010000103.1 GCA_023336855.1 Actinomycetes bacterium | reverse complement strand
GGACAGTCCGTGACACTCGAGCAGATCGCGCTCTCGACGCTCCACCAGGAGGGGCAGCATCAGATCATGGCGAACGCGTCCTACGTGTCGCCTGAGTCACCTCCACCGTACGCAGCCCAGTTCGCGGAGATTGAAATCGACATCGAGACGGGCCAAGTCACAGTGAATCAGCTGGTGATGGCCGTCGACTGCGGTGTTCCCATCAATCCCGTCACGGCGGCCGGCCAGGTCGAGGGCGGGATGGTGCAGGCCCTCGGATATGGACACTGCGAGGAGATGGTGTACGACGAAGACGGACGCCTGCTCAACCCGCAGTTCGGTCCGTACAAGATCTACCGGGCCGATGAGATGCCGCGGCTCGAGGCGATCCTTGTCCAGACGATGGAACCAAGCGGCCCGTTCGGTGCAAAGGCGATCGCTGAGATCCCGAAAGACGGCGTCGCTCCTGCCATCAGGAACGCTATCGCCGACGCGACCGGTGTTCGGATCGCCGACATCCCGTTCACGCCGGAGCGCGTTTGGAACGCGTTGCAGCAGGCGTGACGACGATCGGCCCTCGAGAACTCCTGTCGGAGTTGACCGATGCCGTCGATGGTGGCCGCCCGGCGGTGCTGGCCACGATCGTTGGCACGGAGGGTTCGGTGCCCCGCCATGCCGGCTCCAAGATGGTCGTCCACCCGGACGGGACCACGACCGGAACGATCGGTGGCGGCGAAGTCGAAGCCCTTGTGCGCGACGAAGCTCTCGCCGCCCTGAAGGATCGGCGCCCCCGCCTCCGCCGTTACGCCCTCAACGATCCCGAACTCGGTGACCCCGGGATCTGCGGGGGCACGATGACCATCTACCTGGAGCCATACATGACCCCACGCACCGTGTACGTCATCGGAGCCGGCCACGTCGGTCGCTCCGTCGTCGACCTCGCCGACTGGCTCGGGTACCGCACCGTCGTCGTCGACGACCGGACAGACCTCGTGACGGAAGAAGCCATGCCCACTGCCTCGATCCGATTCACGGGTTCCGTGACCGACGCCCTCGAGGCACACCCGGCGGACGAGACCACCGCGGTCGTAGTCGTCACGAGGAGTCATGAACTCGATGCCTTGATCGTGCCGATCCTCCTCGAGACGCCTGCTCCCTACATCGGTGTCATGGGCAGCAAACGCCGTTGGGCAACCACGCGTGACGCACTCGTCGAATCCGGGACTCCCGAGGAGGCACTCGATCGCCTTCATGTTCCGATCGGCCTGAGCATCGGTGCCGAGACCGTCGAGGAGATCGCGGTCTCGATCATGTCCCAGGTCATCGAGTCGGCTGCTGCGAGCAACGAGTGATCGACTTCTCCGAGAATCTGGTGGTCGTACGGGGTGGCGGTGATCTCGGCTCGGGTGTCATCTGGCGCCTGCGACGGGTCGGACTCCCCGTTGTCGTTCTCGAACTTGAGCGCCCTCTGACGGTGCGGCGCACGGTTGCCTTCTCGTCCGCTGTGGATCAGGGGCGAATCACGATCGACGAAATCGAAGGAGTACGCGTCTCCTCTCCCGCTGCCGCAATCGAAGCGGCCCGACGGGGCACCGTCCCCGTGCTTGTCTCAGAGACCGTTCCGTCGTTCCCTGTCCCGATGTCGATCCTCGTTGATGCCCGCCTCGCCAAGCGATCTCTCGATACGACCATCGGCCAGGCACCGTTCGTCGTCGGGCTTGGCCCCGGGTTCGCCGCGGGTGTCGACTGCGACGCTGTGATCGAGACGATGCGCGGACACCGACTCGGCCGGGTCATCTGGGAAGGGCCAGCGGCTCCGAACACCGGCATCCCCGGTGAGATCGGCGGCGCGTCCGGAGATCGTGTGCTTCGAGCGGGTGTCGATGGCACCCTCGAATGGAAGAGCGACTTCGGCGATCTCGTCGAAGCCGGTCAGATTCTCGGGATGATCGACGACACACCGATTCTGGCGAAGATTCCTGGAACGGTGCGTGGCCTGATTCAGCCGGGGCCGGTCGCGGTGGGTCTGAAGATCGGAGATGTTGACCCCCGATTCGATCCGAACGCCATCCACCAGATCTCCGACAAGGCCCTCTCGATCGGTGGCGCCGTGCTCGAAGCCGTCCTTGTCTGGCTCAGCAGCGAGAACTGATGGCGCTCTCCCTCGCCGACCGTATCGGCATCGGTGACCACGAACTCGTGTCGATCGTTGGGGCGGGCGGCAAGTCAACGATCCTGTTCCTACTCGGTCGGGAGCTCGCCATCCCGACCGGACGTGTCATCCTCACCACCACGACCAAGATGGCTGCCGATCAGATCACGGAACCGACCTGCTGGTCGGATGATCCGACCGAAGTCGAGAGCATGCTCGAGCCCGGCCGGCCCCTGTTCGTCGTAACCGGCGAGGTCCCCGGCAAGGCCACCGGGCCCACGGCAGAAGCCACCGATCGCCTGTTCCTGGAGACCGCTGCCGATCACCTGATCGTCGAAGCCGACGGCGCACGCTCGATGTCGATCAAAGCGCCCGCAGATCACGAACCGGTGATCACGGATCTCTCGACCACCGTCGTCGTGGTCGTCGGCATCGATGCCATCGGACGCCCAATCTCAAAGGTCGCCTTCCGCCCGGACCTCGTAGCGAAGATCGCCGGTGTCGGTGAACACGACTCGTTGACGACCGCCAACGCAGCCGACGTCCTCCTCGCCCCCAACGGCGGCCTGAAGAACATCCCCGAGACAGCAAGGGTCGTGATGGCGCTGACGAAAGTGACCCCGGAGACTGAAGAGTCGGCGACAGAGCTAGCAGCGATTCTCAATGCTCACCCGAGGGTCGACCGCGTGGTCACGTTGGCTGGTAGACCAGTAGAGCAGTAGCAAGGAGAGCGTGTCTGATCTACTGATCTACTTCCTCCGGCAACAGCGCGTTCGTCCCGCGATGGAGGTACTCCCCCCGACCCGGCTGACCGACGAATTCGCCCCGGTCGACGATGACCTCTCCACGCATGATGACGGTCTCGACCCCTCCGCCGATCTCCGCACCTTCGAACACCGAGTAGTCGAGATCCATCGCGTGCGTTTCAGCCGACAGCGTGTGCGAAGCGGTCGGATCGTAGATGACGACGTCTGCGTCGGATCCGGGTGCGATGGTCCCCTTCTTCGGATAGATCCCGGACAGCTTGGCCGGCGTCTCCGACGTCACTTCGATCCATCTGGTGAGTGGGATCCACCCCTCGACGACGCCTTGATAGACGAGATCCATCCGATGCTCGACGACTCCGAGACCATTAGGAATCTTGCGGAAGTCGCCGCGTCCTGCCTCCTTCTGCTCCCACGTGAACGGACAATGGTCGGTTGCGACCGCATCCATCCGGCCTGATCCGATACCGGCCCATAGCGCAGCCTGGTGGCCCTCGGAGCGCCGCCGCAGAGGCGGCGAACAGACGAACTTGGCCGCCTCGAAACCCTCCGGCAGATCCTCCTGAGCGAGCCAGAGGTACTGGGGGCAGGTCTCGGCGAAGACCGGTAGTCCACGATCACGGGCGACGATCGCTTCGGCGAACGCGTCTTGCGAAGAGATATGGACGATGATGAGTGGACACCCGGCTATCTCGGCGAGAAGAGCCACACGGTGAACGGCTTCGGCCTCCATCGATGCCGGCCGGGTGAGCAGGTGGTAGATCGGATCGGTCTCTCCACGAGCCACCGCCTGGTCACGGAGAGCGTCGATTGCGATTCCGTTCTCGGCGTGCATCATGATCGTGGCGCCGATCGAGGCGGCGACCTGCATCGCCTCGAGGATCTGCCGGTCGTCAGACAGGTTCACGCCGGGGTACGCCGTGAACAGCTTGAACGTGGTGACACCGGCATGCATCATCTCGGAGAATTCGTCGAGCGTCCCCTGGTGGACATCGGTGACCATCATGTGAAACCCGTAGTCGATGAACGAGTTCCCCTCGGCCCGAGCCATCCACTCAGCAAGACCGTCCTTGAGCGTCCCGCCACGCGTCTGCCCCGCGTAGTCGACGATCGTCGTGGTCCCGCCGATGGCGGCAGCCCTGGTACCGGTCTCGTACGTGTCTGCCGAGGATGTTCCCGACACGGGCAGCTCCATGTGGGTGTGCATGTCCACACCACCGGGAGTCACATACCGCCCGGTGGCGTCGATCACCCGATCGAACCCGTCACCGGCCGTTCCGGGCTCGACGACCCCGACGATCCTTTCTCCCTCGATAATGACGTCTGCCTCTGTCGCCATCGCACCCGTCACGACCGTTCCGTTGCTGATGAGTGTTCGCATAGTCCCATCATGGTCGATGGAACGGCGGCGCACGAGTAGAGGCCGAAAGTCGCAACAAGGACTTTTCGCTGCAGGGCCTGTCGGTTCCGTGTAATTTCGTGTATCCCCGTCGTCGAAAGGATCCCCGTCATGAGCCTCAACGTCGCCACACTCCTCCACGAGAGCGCTGTGAAGAACCCTGACCAGACGGCGCTCGCGACCGGCGACACCACCCTGTCGTATGCCCAGGTTCACGGAGCAGTGCAACGGTTCGCAGGAGGACTACGCGACCTTGGTATCCATCCGGGGCAGCATGTCGCTCTGCTCCTCCCCAACGTGCCTCAGTTCACGATCGCCTACTTCGGAACGCTTGCAGCCGGTGCCGTTGTCGTACCGCTGAACGTGCTCCTCACCGCAGACGAGATCGCGTATCACCTCAACGACTCGGATGCGGTCGCCCTCGTGGCGTGGGAGGGGTTCTTCGATCAGTCTCAGGCCGGTTTCAATCGAGCCGAGAGTGCCCATCATCTGGTCGTCGCCAAAGGCGACCCCACCGACCTGTCTGCCCCAGAGGGATCGGTCAGCATGACTGGCCTCATCGCCACCGCTGAACCCTTCCTCGATCATGTGCCGACGATGCCGGATGACCCCGCCGTGATCCTCTATACGTCGGGCACTACCGGTCACCCGAAGGGCGCCGAACTGACACACTTCAACATGTTCTTCAACGCCCGGTACTCCGGCACGACGCTTCTCCCCCTTGGCACCGACACGGTTGCGCTTGCGACGCTGCCCCTCTTCCATAGTTTCGGTCAGACCGTGATGCACAATGCCGTCCTCGGCCAGGGAGGAACCGTGGTACTGCTCCCCCGCTTCGATCCGATCGATGCGCTCACACTCATGCAGACCCACAAGGTGAACTTCTTCGGCGGCGTACCGACGATGTACTTCGCTCTCCTCCACACCCCCGAGGCGGATGACTTCGATCTCAGCCTGACGTACTGCGTGTCCGGTGGCGCGGCCATGCCGGTCGAGGTGATGAAGGCATTCGACGAAAAGTACGGCGTCGACATCCTTGAGGGGTACGGGCTCTCAGAGACCTCACCGGTGGCGTCGTTCAACGTGCTCGACCGTCCGAAGAAGGCCGGATCGATCGGCCCACCGCTCTGGGGCGTTGAGTTCCGACTCGAAGACGATGAAGGCAACGTGATCACCGAACTGGGCGTACCCGGCGAGATCTGCATCAAGGGCCACAACGTGATGCGCGGCTACTACAAGCGGCCGGAGGCCACAGCCGAAGCGATCATCGACGGGTGGTTCCACACCGGGGATATCGGGACGGTCGACGATGACGGCTACTACTTCATCGTCGATCGCAAGAAGGACATGATCATCCGGGGCGGGTTCAATGTGTATCCGAGAGAGATCGAAGAGGTCCTCTACGCCCACCCTGCCGTCGCAGAAGCGGCCGTCATCGGTGTCCCGCACGAGCGCCACGGCGAGGAAGTCAAGGCCGTCATCGCTCTCAAGCCCGAGGCCACCGCCACCGCAGACGATCTCATCGACTACTGCAGAGAGCACCTGGCCGCCTACAAGTACCCGAGAACGATCGAATTCCAGGACAGCCTCCCAAAGGGCCCAACCGGCAAGATCCTGAAGCGAGAGCTGGACT
>JAMBLK010000102.1 GCA_023336855.1 Actinomycetes bacterium | reverse complement strand
CGTTTGTAGCCCTCGGTGAGCACGAGGTCATAGCCGGCGCAGTGCTTGGCGATCACCGCGTCGAGACCACCCGATCCGGCCTCTCGGGAGAACGTTGCGACCTGGACCGGGGAGATGCCCAGCACGAGATCCGCCCCCGCCTCGGCGATGCGGTGCGTGTCCTTCCCCGGGGTATCGAACGAACTCGTGTGGTGGTGGTGCTTGACCACGGCTACGCGGAGTCCTCTCTGCTTGAGGGCAGGGAGCAACGCCTCGAGGAAGGTGGTCTTGCCGGTCTTCGACCTGGCCACGACCGAGACGATCACAGGGGTATGTGGTGGTCCGGTGGTCATGATGACAAGCCTATTGCTGCCCGGGGCCGTCGCGCCGGTCCGAGTTCCCGTCAGTCCAAGAACGTTTCAAATGCAATGACGAGCACTCCGATGGTTGCAGCTCCGATACCGCTGAGTAAGGAGAGCCCCCAATTCATCGACTCTATCCGCCCTTCATATAGTCCAAGCCCGAACAGCGCCATGAGACTGAACGCGATCGATGCGACGTATGCGCCTTCGAGCGCTATCGGGCCCATCCACACGAGGGTGAAGAGTGCTGCCGGCACGATGATGGCGAAGAGAACCGGAAGATTGTCTCTGGCGACCAACCTTCGACGCGCGGATCCGAGCCGAGCCGAAGCAACGACTCGTTCGGCCACGATCCCGGAATAGGTGTGGGCCAAGAACAAGATGGCGCCCGTTCCGATAATCACTGCGAGCGCGTGCGACGCCTCATCGACGTGCTCTTTCTCAGCAACCAGCGTCGCCGTGACGATGATGAGACCGTAGAGAGCATGGCTCAGTCGCTCGCCGCGGCGGATGTCGATTGCGTTGGATCCGACCCCTGCTGCACTCACGCGCCGTGCTCCCTACAAGTACCCGTTCTTCTCGAGCCATCTCATGGCGAAGAAGCCCTCACCGGCAGGAATGTAGAACGTGGCGATTCTGAAGACGATCGCGGCGGCGAATGCCTCGTCGGCACCTAAGCCGGCGACCATCAGGAACGACGTGAGTACCGCTTCTGCCACACCGATACCGCCGGGGATCGGCACGAGCCCAGCGAGGAGGTTCGTTGCGACGGTGACGACGAGGGCGACGACGAGGGGGAGCGGGGTCCCGATCGCCTGGAGGATGAACCAGAGCGTGATGGCGAGGATGGTGCGCGACGCCAGGTTGCTGCCGAGAAGTCCGAACGTCCGTCTCGGATCCTTGAGGAGGCTCCAGAGCATCGCCCAGGCATCCTTGAGAGGGGGTAGCACGGTCTCGCGGAGCCGTTGGATGCGGAGGATCGCGATGATCAAACCGATGATCAGCACCGCGACGATCAACAGGATGACGGCCCAGTTGACGGCCTCAGTGTCGAGGTCGAGCGACAGGTCCGTTGCGATGAGAGCAACGACGAGAATCCCAGCCTCGGTGACGAATCCCGCCAGACCATCGAGCGCACCTTGGGTGACGGCGAGCGTCGCCGACACCCCGTACTTTCTGAGGAACAAAGCGTTCATCGTGACACGACCGGCCGCACTCGGAACCGCAAGGCCGATCCACTTCACCGACACCTGGAGGATGGCCAAGGGCTTGAGTGGGAGTGGGTAGCCGGTGGCGTACAGCATGCCCGTTGCGTCGAAGAAGTAGGCGGTCTGTCCAACGAAGAATCCGACGATGATCCACACCCAGGCAGCGCTCTCGACGACCTCCCAGACCGCGACGAAGTCGATGTCGGTCATCATCCCGATCAGCGCATACGCTGCCACGAGGGACAGAGCCGGCATGATGAGGTCCTTCGGCCGGACCCGCCGCAGTTTGGCCGGTTCCGGTGCCTCAACGCCAGCGGCGGCGGCGATCGCGTCACTCAGATCAGACACGAGCGCCTTGGGCTTGTTGACCGTGCCGCGCTCGGATCGGGTAAGAGCCGGAACCTGGACGTACGGCAGTGCCGCGGTCAACTCGTCGTCGCCGATGCCGACTTGTGCCGCAGCGACTGCGTCTTGCGCACCGACCACGACTGCCGTCGAGAACAAGAGGGACACGACATCGAGGCTCCTGCGCACGTCGGGTGCGTTGAGCGAAGACGCCGCGAAGTTGCCGATGACCGGTCGACCGTCGTCGATCGTGATGGCATCGAGTGTCAGCGCCCCGTGCGCAATGCCAGCGTCGTGGAGAAGGGCAACTTCCTTCCACATCGTGGTTAGCGACCCGGTTGTCAACGTGTCCGGCTGAATCGCCTTCCCTTTCCGAACTGTTGCAAGCAGGGCCATGTCCTCACCACCGAGGCCGACCGCCAGGATCTCCGGTGTGGCGATGCCGTCTCGCTGCGCCGTGAGGATCGCAAGTGCCTCGTGCTCGACCGCCTGAAGTCGGTTGGATGTGTATGTCTGGCCGCCGTCGCGGTACCACAGCGACCGCCACGCTCGAGCGAATCGCTGTGAGCCGACCGCATCACGGCCGTAGGCCTTCACCTCAATGGGAGATCCATCGTCGAGTGAACCGGTGAGGCGACGCACCCCCCAGGATCGGTCCGGAGCGAGCTCCAGGTCGGTGATCCGGAGGCCGAGATCCCCTAAGCCTGCGGCAACGCCCGCACGGTCCGGATACCCCATCGGTGATCCGAAGAGGAGGAGCACCGAACCGCCGGTCATGAGGCCGAGTCCGAGACCGCCGACGGCATCGCCGGGAAGGCCGATTCCGAGTCCAAACCCCGAGACGGCGACGAGGACGATCATCAACCAGCCGAACCGACGAACGGGTCGGGCCAGGTGAGGGGACGCAACGGTGATAACCGCTGTCAGGGTCGCAACGCGCAAGATCGGGAACGTGAACCCGCGGTCTCCTTCCGTGAACTCCGGCAGGAGCACGGGGATGGACCCGTCCAGCAACCAGATGAGGAACAGGACGACAGCGAATGTTGCGACGATGGCTATGGCTATGTCGCGGAGGAGGTCGAGACGCTTCTTGCCCTGGGTGATCAGCGAGATGACGATCGCCCAGACCAGCAACAGTCCAAGGAAGTAGGCGACCTTGAAGATCTGCTCGAACCAGAGAGGAGCGCTCTGCGCAAGATCGGTGAGGGCCGTCTCGACTGCTGCGACACGATCAACGTTCGCGGCAGTCCACAGGAGGAGCGCCAGGCCGATGACGACGAGCCATACGTCGGTGGCGCGCCGCACTCGCGGCTGATGCGGGCTGCTTGCGAAATAGCGGTTCACGGTCTCACTCTGGCAGGTCGGGTCGGTTTTGCAGGTAGGCGTCGACGACGAGATCGATGAGTTCGTCGGTGATCTCTTCGCGGACCAGGAACCGTTGGTACATGAGCGGTCCGATGATGAGCGCTTGCGCTGCTGCAAATTCCTCCCGTGGACTCCCGAGGAGGTCGGCCATGAGATCGCGTCGGTTCTCTGCAACTGTGCGGAGCATCTGCGCTGTCTCCGGATCATGCTCGGCTCGGTCGATACGCGTTGCCAGGAGTCCGGTGTGGAAAGCCTGCAACCCGTTTCGAAGAGCCTCCAAGTATCGGGTGAGGTCCTGGCGAACATCGCCGCTGGGCGAGAACGGAGGAGCGTCAGTGTCATCCGCGATCGCTTCGAAGATG
>JAMBLK010000101.1 GCA_023336855.1 Actinomycetes bacterium | reverse complement strand
GTCCACCTTCCGACCGAACGCTCTCGAGTGTTCCCGCCCATCCGGGCCGCGGTACCCGGCGCGCCACGGCGTAGGTCGATCAGATCGTTTGCGTATCCATCCCATTAGAACCCCGGAGGGTAGCCGTCCGCCGTGACACGGACGATGTGAGGGGAGGAGCCGAGCATCTGTCGGCTGGTCACGGATCGCGGCCGTCTGTGTTCTGCAGGTCGATCGCCATGTTCGCGTGTATTCATTGGTTCGCGTTCTCGATCTGGTGCTCGATCCACTCGGCGACATCGGTCCGCTGGTAGCGGATGTGCCTCCCCACGCGGAACCCGCGAGGTCCTTCGCGGCGATACCGCCACTGGTAGAGCGTGGTTGCCGGCACACCGAGATACTCGGCGAGGTCTTGCACGGTGAGGAGGCGGTCGGGGAGTTCCATCCCCGTATCTTGCTCCCCGACCCTCTCACCAGAGTGTCAGTAACCCTCTCGCCAGAGTGTTATGAGAGTGTCAGTAACCCTCTCACGAGAGTGTTATGAGAGTGTTCGTGACCCTGTCATCAGAGTGTCATCAGAGTGTCAGTGACCCTCTCAACAAGGCCTCGCAACCCTCCAACTGGAGATATCGTCAAATCCTGTGGATTGGGTCGGGTGGTTAGGCGGCGTCCCTTGATTCGTCGATGCTCCTTTCAAGTCGGATTCCGTCTTTGAACTTGATGCCGGCTCGCACTTGGCTGACGAGCTCGGGGCTGTTGACTTTCCGCCACCGGTCTTGTGCGGTGTCGAGGAGTTTGTAGGCCATGACCAGGCCACGTCTCCTCGATCCGGCTCCTTTGGTGACCCGGGTCCGTGCCCGTACCGTTGCAAAGGCAGATTCGATCGGGTTCGTTGTGCGCAGATGCATCCAGTGTGCGGCGGGGAAGTCGTAGAACGTCAACAGCACGTCGCGATCCTTGACCAGCTTGTCAACGGCTTTGGGATACTTGTCACCGAACTGGCGAACGAACTCGTCGACGGCGTCGTTGGCGTCGGATCTCGTCTCAGCCTCGTAGATCTCATGGATCGCAGCCTTTGCGCTGCGGTGGAGCCGCTTGGGCAACACGGCAAGAATGTTCGCAGTTTTATGCACCCAACACCGCTGCTCACGGGTGTCGGGGAACACATCACCCAACGCCGCCCAGAATCCCAACGCACCGTCACCAACTGCCACTTTCGGTGCCGTCATCCCTCGCTTCTTGAGGTCGCGGAGCACGTCGGCCCACGACTCGGTCGATTCGCGGTACCCGTCAGAACACGCCAGCAACTCCTTGGTTCCATCGGCTTTCACCCCGATCACGACGAGACAGCACAGCCGGTCCTCCTCCAACCTGATGCGGAAATGCACACCGTCGGCCCACACATACACAAAGTCCGACCCCGACAGGTCCCGATTCTCGAATGCGCTGTACTCGGCGCCCCACGTCTCAAGGAGCCGACCAATCGACGAGGCCGACAACCCGGTGTCGGTACCGAAGAACTCGGTCAACGCTGGGGCGAAGTCTCCCGTCGAGAGGCCACGCAGATACAGGATCGGTAACACGTCCCCAACCTTGGGTGAGCGGCGTGCATACCTGGGCAGAATGTACGACGAGAACCGGCGACCTTCTCTACGGTCATTGACCCGCGGAGCGCGAACCTTGAGCGCACCGGCACCCGTCACCAGGCTCCGCTCCTCAGCTCTCCCGTTGCGCACTACCAGACGGTGCCCTGTCTCGTCGATCAACGCCTCGTGGCGTGCAATGTAATCGGCGACCTCGGTCTCGAGACCAGCGACCAGCATCCTGCGCGCCCCCTCGGCCACCAACTCGTCAAGACTCGTGGCCAGGTCGTCGCGTTCGGCGTCGTCTATGACTATCTTCAACATCAGGCGTACTCCTTCCCCGCTGGCTATCACCAACGGAACCAGTTACTTAGGTTTGGAAGGGTACGCCGCCCTTCTCTCCGAATCCGTTCATCCACAACATTCGGTTATAGCTCAAGAGGCTTCGTTATGGGTGAGTGACTAGTCATCTGTCCGTCCGCGTCTTTGTGTCTCCACGAATGTTGATTGATGGTCGATG
>JAMBLK010000100.1 GCA_023336855.1 Actinomycetes bacterium | reverse complement strand
TAACGGCCAATCGGTATGCTCCCGCCCGTGAAGGAATCCCTGACTCCCGGTCGTCGCAAGTTCCGAACACTCGCGTGGTCGGTGCTCGTCTTCAACGTCATGGTCGTGCTCGGCGGCGCGATCGTTCGGGCGACGGGTTCGGGGGACGGCTGCGGCGAGTCGTGGCCTCTGTGCACCGATCGGCTCATCCCCGCGAACCCCGGATTGGAGACGGTGATCGAATTCAGTCACCGGGTCACCAGTGGTCTGGCGGTTCTCGGTGTTGTCGCGATGCTCGTGTTCGCAGTCCGGCTGTACGAGAAGGGTCACCGCGTGCGCAACGGCGCCGCTGCCTCGCTGGCTCTGTTGCTCTTCGAGTCTGTGCTGGGCGCCCTACTGATCGTCTTCAGCTGGGTCGACCAGGACGCGTCGATCGGCCGCATGATCGTGGTACCGGTCCACCTCCTGAACACGTACATCCTGGTCGGCGCACTGACGCTCACGGCGTGGTGGTCGTCGGGGAACCCGGGTCCGACGAAACCGATCGATCCCCGGATGAAACGCAGCCTCGCTCTCGGAGCCGTCGGTCTCTTGGTCATCGGGGCGGTTGGAGCACTCAACGCCCTCGCCGACTCGCTCTACCCGGCAGAGAGTTTCCTCTCCGGTGTGACCGAGGAGTTCTCCGGAGACGCCCCGTGGCTGCTCCAGGTCCGGGTCTTCCATCCGCTGATCGCGATTGCGGTCGGCCTGGGTGTTGCGTACCTCGTCATGCGCCTCGCGCCTACGGCGACGAGTCGAACGAAACGTCTCGGCGCCGCCGTCGGTGTGCTTATCGTGGTCCAACTCTTCATCGGCCTCGTCAATGTGATGCTCGCCGCGCCACTCGAGACTCAGGTGATTCATCTCGCGACAGCAGACGCGATCTGGATCGTCTATCTGATGTTCGGCGCGTCGCTTCTCGGCGAGCAGGCACCCGCTGAACTCCCCGTTGAGAGGGTTGTGTGAACGAGTCTGTCCGTACCGCTGACTCACGGGGCCCCGGGGAAGGGGCGACGCTGGGCGACTATGTGCGACTCACCAAGCCGCGCATCATCGAACTGCTGCTCACGACCACACTGCCGGCGATGGTTCTCGCCGCTCATGGATGGCCGGGGTGGTGGCTCGCCATCGCAACGCTCATCGGTGGGACGATGTCTGCCGCCGGTGCCAACGCGATCAATCAGGTGATCGACTCGGACATCGACCGGGTGATGAGTCGGACACGGGGACGGCCGCTTCCGACCGACCACATGGGCCGTCGATCGGCCATGACCTTTGGCGTGGCACTCGGCGTCCTCGGTTTCGTATGGCTCCTGGCGACGACGAACCTCCTGGCAGCGTCGCTGTCCACAGCCGGGCTCCTCTTCTACGTGTTCGTCTACACGATGTTGCTCAAGCGCACCACGACGCAGAACATCGTCATCGGCGGTGCAGCCGGTGCAGTTCCCCCGCTCGTCGGATGGGCGGCGGTCACCGGGTCACTATCGGTGCCGGCCTGGGTCCTCTTCGCCATGGTGTTCTTCTGGACCCCCACACACTTCTGGGCGTTGGCGATCCGCTACAAGGACGACTATCAGGCGGCCGGCGTGCCGATGCTTCCCGGCGTCGTCGGTGTCAAGATGACGGCCGATCACATCTTCCTCCACAGCTTCGTGACCGTGGGCATCGCCCTTCTGCTCGTCCCGTGGATCGGTTGGATCTACCTCGCTGCCGTCGTCGTGCTCGGCGCATGGCTGATCTACGGCGCGAGCTATCTCCGCTCCAACCTGGACAAGGCGATGAAGTACTTCACCGCCACGAACGGATACCTGGCCGGCGTATTCCTGGCTATCGCGGTCGACGTACTTGCTTTCGGTGACGTTGGCCTGCCGGACGGGATCGAGAAAGCGGCGCTTGCTGTCGGGTCGATCCTCGTGGTGGGGGGCATGGTTGCGATCGTCGCACGTGAACTCGGCACGCATCCCGAGCGGAGACTCGTCGGCCGGGCACGAGACACAGTCGAGGTGCTGTTGCCGTTCGTCGGTGCCCTCGCTCTGGTGTTCGTGGTCTGGGGTGCTGTTGCGTGAGTGACACGGCACCGATCCGTCCAGATGAGCGGTTCGACGAGGATCGTGTCGCTGCCTATCTGAGAACGCACATTGGCGATCTCGTCGGTTCAGGCCTTATCGAGTTCCTCCAGTTCCCGGGTGGTGCCGCGAACCTCACCTACCTCGCACGCACCGACACCGTGGAACTGGTCCTGCGTCGCGCCCCTCTCGGTTCTGTCGCCGAGGGTGGGCACGACATGGAACGTGAGTACGGCGTCCTCTCCCGACTCTGGGAGGCGTATCCACCCGCACCGCGGGCGTATCACTACTGCGACGACCCGGAGGTCATGGGGAAGCCGTTCTTCGTCATGGAGCGTCGGGAGGGCCTGGTCGTTCGACTGACGTGGCCCCCCGAGATCGGCGACGACGAAGCAGCCCGGAGATCGGTCACCGAGAATGTGGTTGATGGTCTCGCGGCTCTGCATCAGATCGATCCGGCGACCATCGGATTGGGTGATCTTGGGCGACCCGACGGATTCGTTCCGAGGCAGGTCGATGGCTGGCTGAGCCGTTGGGAAGCAGCGAGGACGCGCGATGTGGCCGACATGGACCGTGCGGCGGATCTCCTCTCGACGATGGTTCCCGATTCGCAGGGAACGGTCCTTCTCCACAATGACTACAAACTCGACAACACCATGGTCGACGAGTCGGGAGCGCTCGTCGCTGTGTTCGACTGGGACATGGCGACCAGGGGTGATCCGCTGGTCGACCTCGGCACACTGCTGGCGTATTGGGTCGACCCGGATGCGCCCGCCTACGGCGTGCTGGCCGGGTACGGAGTTCCGTTGGCCCCGGTGATGAGCAAGCGCGAGGTCGCAGACCGATATGCGGAGGCGACAGGAATCGACGTCCGCCGCCTCCCGTACTACGAAGGGCTTGCACTCTTCCGCGTCGCGGTGATCATCGAACAGATCTACTCCCGGTACGCGTCCGGACAGACGGCGGACGATCGATTCGCTCGATTCGAGCCGGCGGCACCGATCCTGGCCCGCGCGGCAGTCATCGCTCTCGACTCATTTTGACACTTCGGCAATGATCCGGGGTCGGGTAGAACCGGGCAGGTAGCAGGCCGTAGTGCGTCGTATGTATGGCGTAGTACGACCCCGAATCAAGGGGAAGGCATCCGCTTCTCTAGATTCGTGTTTGACGCTCCGGGTCTCTCAAGGTGCTCGCGCAGAGCCCGAGCGGATTCCCGGTCTGTAAGGCCAGGCCTCCGAGTCG
>JAMBLK010000099.1 GCA_023336855.1 Actinomycetes bacterium | reverse complement strand
CCAAGCAACTCGAAGACGACGTAGTACGGAAGTGCAACCATGCCGGGGACTCCGTACTTGGGATTCGCGATCATGCCACGGTGTCTGGTGATGACTTGAACAAGCCCACGCTGCCACCGATCGCGTTGGCTGCCGAGTTCTGAGATCTTCTCCGGTGCTTCCGTCCAGGCGACCGGGTCCGGAATGAACTCGATTCGATACGGCATGTCTCGATCCCGGCAGTGACGGTGGAGCCGGACGATGAGCTCCATGTCCTCGCCGACCGTGGTCGGGTCGAACCCGCCGGCGGCGGCGACCACTGATCTGCGAAATGCCCCAAATGCGCCGGAGATGATCAGCGTGCCACCGAGCGTGTTCCATCCGACGCGGGCAGCAAGGAACGCTCTGAGGTACTCGAGAACCTGGAACCGGGCAAGCATGTTCTTCGGAAGACGGACATCTTCAACCGTGCCGGCGTCGATGGTGCAGCCGTTTGCGATTCGCACGATCCCCCCTACCGCCACCGTCGATGCGTCCTCGAGGAATGGACGCACGACGCGTGCAAGCGCATCCGCCTCGAGAATCGTGTCTGCGTCCATGGCGCAGAACAGGGCGCTGCGCGAGTAGTTGAGGCCGACGTTCAGGGCATCTGCTTTCCCACCGTTCTCCTTGTCGATGATCGTCAGGTTCTGGTGCCGGACACCCTGATAGACGGCGTGCACCTCGGCGGTCGAGATATCGCTGGTCGGCACGCGTACAACCGGTTCGAGACCGAAGGCTGCGATGAGCACCGAGAGCGTCTCGTCGGCGGAGCCGTCATTGATCACAACGATCTCGTAGTCGGCATACGTGAGCGTGAGTAGCGAACGGACCGATGGAACGATCGTTGCAGCCTCGTTGTACGCAGGGACGAGGAGGGAGATCGGTAGGCCCCCGCTCGACGAGAGCAGGTCATCGATCTGGAGCGATTCGAGCCGGTCCACATATCGTCTGAGGCTCCGGAATGCGGTCACGCTCAGCAGGAGGTAGGTCCCGTTGAGGATCGCGAAGTAGGCGATGATGAAGATGTTGAACGCGAGGAGGATCTCTTTCACGCTGCACCCCCGTACAACGTCTCAATGGCCGCTTCGGCCGGCAATCCGCCCCTCTCAACGAGTGCTGCTAACTCATCTGTGGCGTGGAGATCCGCAAGGGCCTGCGCCGACCGGATGGCCACCCACGGCGAATCTCCGTCGACCGTCTGAACGATCGACTCCGCGTCCTCCCTGACTCCGATCTTTCCAAGCGTCGTGATCGCGGCAGACCGGATGAAGAATCGCTCGTCGGAGAGCAGCGGCCTGACGCCGACGGCGTGGATCCCCCTGCCGACCACGGCCAGCAGACGCAGACAAGCAGCGACCACTTCACCATCAGAGGTGGTGAGTTGCTGGGCAGCGATGTCGCCTGCCTCTATGTCGCGCAGGAGTTCGAGAGCACGCGCCACTGCGGCGCGGGAGTGGGAAGTATTTCGGTCATCGCCCAGATACCTCCGCATCGCAGGAGTCGCTTCGGGTCCGACGCTCGCCAACATCGATGAGAGAAGAGCCTGACTCCAATGGTCGTATCGATGAAGCCGGTCCAGGATCGCACCGATCCATCGCACGCGATTGGGCTGAGCGAGCGCTCTGGCTGCAACCAGGGAAACCAGCGTGGACGGGTCATCGAGGTAGCTCGCAACCGTCTCTTCGTAGTCATCTCCACCCAGGCAGCTGACGATCTGGACCGCCCTCGCCCGTTTCTCCGGTCGCCGTGCTTCGAGGTCATGCGTCATCACACCCATGAGCGGAGCAGCGAACTGCTGGATTCGCATTCGATCTTGACCTCGCAGGCGCCTTGCGAGATTCCAGGAGATCTCAACCACCTCGCTCTGCTCGGATGCGTCAACCTGGGAACTGAGGTCGGTGGGATCGGAGCCATCGGAGATCAATGTGATGAGCTTCGGCTGCCAGAATCGTCGACGGCTGTCGAATCGTGTGGCGCGTTTACGGTTGATCACCCGGAGCAAGACGACCAACGCAGCGAAGACGAGGTTGAGGACGGCGAGACCGATAATCGCCAGGAGGAGTCCGGTCATGACGCTGTCGTGTGCCGACGGACTCTCACCGCAAGCTCGGCGGGTGAGAACGGCTTGACGATGTAGTCGGTAGCACCGAGATCGAAGGCATGGACCACGTCCTCCTCGCGCCCTCGCCCGGTCAGCATGATGACAGGAATATCGGCGGTCTGATTCGCGTCCCGCAGGCGTCCCAGAACCTCGAATCCGTTCATCTTCGGCATCATCACATCGAGGATGACGAGGTCCGGAGGAGCCTGGAGAGCATCGGCGAGGGCGCTCTCTCCATCAGCATGGTGTCGGATCTCGTATCCGTCCCGGCTGAGTCGGTCGGAGATCAGCGCGGCGACCAGATCATCGTCCTCCGCGAGGACAACGGTCAGAGCGGCCGGGGATTCATTCGATGACGGATCCCCCGCGACCCCTCCGACTGCTGCCGCGGCGACAGCACCCCCAGGGGGCAACAGGCCGTCGACCAGGTCGGTCAGGGTCTTCGATTCGAACGGCTTCTCGAGGAACGCTGCTGCCCCCGCATTCATGGCATCGCGTCGAACCTCCTCGCTGTCAGATCCGGAGAGAACGATGACAGGGATGCCGGCGGTTTCTGGATCAGTCTGCAGTTCTGCGAGCAGTTCCTGACCGTCCCCGTCGGGCAGGAAGAGATCGAGCAGCACGAGAACGGTCGTTGCGTCGATCTCCAATCGGGCCTCGGCAAGGGAGGCAGCCGACCGAAACTCTCGACCGGGCGAAGTCAGCGTCTTCGCCAGGATCATCCGGATGAGTGGATCGTCGTCCACAATGGTGATGCGCTCCGTCGACGCTTCAGCTCCCAGCACTCCGTCAAGGCCCGCTACGAGGGCCTCCGTTGCTTCCGTGAAGTCGGTCGGGGAAGCGTGGAGAACCGCAGTCGCTAGGGACG
Organism: Actinomycetes bacterium; assembly: GCA_023336855.1. Taxonomy (GTDB): domain Bacteria; phylum Actinomycetota; class Acidimicrobiia; order Spongiisociales; family UBA5794; genus JAHEEL01. The sequence continues at coordinate 994 of JAMBLK010000099.1, read as the reverse complement.
TGATCTCGGGGTATCCGAAGCTCGTTCCTGAGCCCTTCAGCTGATGGCTGATCCCGTTCACACGCTCGATCGCGGCGGTGTCTCCATCCCTCACGAGCGGCATCGTTGACCGCAGCTCCTCAAGGTGGGGCTGTACTCCGGCCCGGTAGGCCTCTGCCAGGTCATCCATCTCGGTCCCTCTCGGTCCCTCTCGGTCGCTCTCGGTTCCGCCGATTGCCGCTGCACCCGGCCGTCCGATCCCTCTTGTCGCGAACCCGACGGCCGTCCCAACGTTCTCATCATTCTTCGGCATGCGTTTTCGTGCCCTACAGCAGTATTCAACGGTGAACGGAGCGCCAACGAACGGTCAAGGACACCCGATCGACCGCCGATGCAGAAGGATGGTCCGCCCAACGCCGCGAACGAACCGAGTGATCGTCGGAATCGCTCTCACTTTCACTCTGGCTGCGTGCTCTGCGCCCAGCTACGAGCAAGAGATCGCCCTCGAAGCTCATTGGCAGTGCGATGTCCAACATCGCACGTACAGCGATGTCGGTGAGATGGAGGCCGATCTTCACGACCGACTCGCCTCTGAAGGGATCTCGACCGACAGGTACGGCGAGTTCAAGTCAGCGATGGAGTCCTCAGCAGATCTTCGCACTGAGACGCTCGCGGCCTACGAGGCCTACTGCGGAATCGCATCTGATGACTAGTCCGCGGATGTTCCGAGCAGATGGCACCGCCGGTGGATCAAGAAACCGACTCCGGGTGCCGACTCCATGACCATGGTGCGCCGCATCCTCACCCTCATCCTTCTCACGGCAACACTGATCGGCGCGGCTGTTCCGGCCTCCGCCAAGGACGCTGTGGACAAGACCGCCAAGATCAAACTCGAGACCAAGAAGACCGCGGCCGTCGTGCAAGGTGGCACGACGTGGATCATCGTCAACTGGCGTGGCGTCGATGCCGATGCGACCGGCTTCCGCATCACCGCCACGACGAAGGCCAATGGCGT
>JAMBLK010000098.1 GCA_023336855.1 Actinomycetes bacterium | reverse complement strand
GACGCGCTGAAACCCCTGCCGTAGCAAGGGTTTCAGCGTTTGTCTCTCCGGTGGAGCTGAGGGGATTCGAACCCCTGACCCCTTGACTGCCATTTATGCGCTTCTCGTCAGAAGCGTGTCGACGCGAACAACGTGCGCCTTTCACCAACAGCGTCGCAACGATGGCAGAAGGTGCACCGCGACGAGAGCCTTGGGGGATTCAGACACAGTCAGCGGCCGATGGCAGCGGGTTCCGGGCTCTCCTGCGATATCAGGTGTCGAAGATCGCCTTCGATGGCGCGACGGGCTGCGATCCATGCTACGCGTTTGTCGATGTCGCTACTGGGTGGTTGCGCACCAAGGAGCTCGGAGGCTTCGTCGGGGATCTCCTGGTCGGTGCGGTAGCGGAGTACTCGGTCGACGACAGCATCCCATGCAGCCCGACGATTGTGGTCGGCGGGTCGTTCTCCGAGGGTGTCGGTGATCCATTCGGGTGGTTGGTAGGCCACCGGTGCGAATCTATCGCGATGACGGTTCTGCACTTCATCGTGCAGGTTCAGGTAGTCGACGAGGTGCTCACCTCCGTCACGACCGCCGACTGAGGACCGCCTGCCGCCTTCTGGGTTTCCGAGCGCTGCTTTCACTTCGGAGAGACGCTGTGCGAGCCGTTCGTCCGCTTCGACCCGAGGTCCCCGTCCCGTGTCAAGGGCTGCGGGTTCCGCGGCGGTGCGGCCGAGGGCAGCGATCAGCGCGGGGATCCGGTCGGGATGTTGGTGGGTGAGGTGGGTGCAGTCGTTGTGGTCGTGTTGGGGGTCGGCGAGGTAGATGGTGTTCGTCTCTCGTCCTCGGCTCATGGTGACGTAGATCCATTCGCGGTCGACGCCGTCACCGGCGACGGTATGGGCCCGGCGGGCGGTGGCTCCCTGGGCCTTGTGGCCGGTGAGGGCGTATCCCCAGTCGAGGTGACCGTCGTCGAGATACCAGTCCGGCACCGTGACCGTGTCGCTGGTGCGGTCGAGGCTGATCGTCACGGCCCGCCGTTCGGTGTCGACTTCGAACACGGTACCGAGGTCGCCGTTGAGGACGCCGAGGCGCGGCCTGTTCTTGAGACAAACGACACGATCCCCGGCCTGGAACACCCGGTCACCCACGTCCAAGACTGGTCCCTCAAGGTGTCCTGTTTCAGCGACGATGGTGCGAGCGCGCTTGTTGAGTTGGTCGACGGTGGCGTTGCGATGCCCGATGAGGAGCACATCGGCGGGGTCACCAACGTCTTGGACGTCGCGATACCAGTTGTCGACGGCCTGGTTGATGGTGTCATCGGTGTCGTCACCGACAATGATCTTGCCGCGTCGGTCATACATGGCGACAGCACGCTCGATCGACCCGTCACGGAGCTCGGTGAGGGCGGTTCGTTCCCATTCCTGTTCTTGTCGGACGTTCTCGGTGAGTTCAACGGCGGGGAGACGGATGGTGAGGGCCCGGTAGAGGCCGCCGGCGTCGATCTCAGCGAGTTGATGGTGGTCGCCGATCAAGATGAGTTTCCCGGACGCTGCGTCGACGAGGTCGGAGGTTTCGGCAAGCTGACGACTGCCGACCATTCCTGCCTCATCAACAATCACAACAACGCCATTGGGGAGGCCACCGGTCGTCTTGGCTTCCCCGAGGAAGCGGGTGAGTGTGGAGGATCGGATGTCGGTCGCGGCTTGGAACCCTGCGGCGGTGCGGGCCGCCAACGCTGCACCCACGACAGGGGTGTTCGTCTCTTCTGCGAGTTCACCGAGTATCGCCATGACGGTCGTCTTCCCGGTCCCGGCCGCCCCCACGCCGATGTCGATGGCGTTCCCCGAAGTTGCGAACTGCCGGACCATTTCGCGTTGTTCTTCGGTGAGCATCGGATGACGCTGGAGGGCCTCATCGACCTTCCCCATGGATACGGCCCACCGATTGGACCCAACGCCGTCTACGGCGCGGTCAATGATTCGTTGCTCAATCGCAAGGAGTTCGGTTGTGGTGTATCGACGTTCATGGACGAGTCCCGGGAACGTACCGCCATCGCTCCGTCGCATGACCTGGGCGGCTCTCGTCGAGTACTCGAGATCGCGGAGGCGCTCTTGGTCGATTGAGCTGATCCCAGTCGGCAGGTCGATCGCGTTGTCGGCGCCGGCGTGAATCGGAAGGATCGGGATCACATCCGAACGATGCAGGAACGCGTCCACGGTGATCTCCAGGTCCGGTCGCTTCCCGCCTTCCGGGAGCGATTCCGCAGTGCTCGCGAGCACGTCGGAGCGCCCGAACGTCGATGCTTGGGCGGTGAGCCCTTCCGCGGAAGCCAAGTGGTCAAAGAGAGGTTCAGGATCAAGAATGGTGACCTCACGGCCCCGATTGCACACCGCTGCCACCGCCTCCGGCGTGATCCCAACCTCGGCTGCTCGCTCCAGCCACTGCGGCATCAGCGTCTCGAGCGGGCGTTCCTGCTTCGGGCTCCGAGTGGCCAGGGTGGCGACCTCGTTCCCGGCAGGGGTATCCGCGATGCCGTGAGCGTCACGCCATGTCTCGATCTTCTGGCGTCGCTGAGAGAACGCCATGACCTGCTCGCGGGTGAAGCCCTCGATGTCGGCCATGCCGTTGTGGACGGGCTGCCACCGCACACCGAGCCGTTCGGTGAGACGGCTCCGCAGCTCAGCCTCGTGGAGATACCCGGCCGCCAGCTGATGCCGGTACAAGAGCCGCCCATCAATTGCCCGCCAGACGCCGTCAACGCCCTTCACCCGGTTCCCCACCACCACGTGAGTGTGAAGCTGCGGATCATCGGCACGGGACGTGAACTCCGTGAACCACGCTGACACGTAGCCCTCGGTGCGGATCGGCCACGTCTCAATCCGCTGACGGGGCATGCCGTCCTCATCGAGAACGGGCACGCCGTCGTCATCGAGGACCGGGGTCCGGGAGGCTCCCCGCGTCGATGAAGCCACCGACTCCATGTAGGAAACGGCCTCAGCGGTGGCCTCCTCGAACGCCTCAACAACATGCTTGCGTGTCTCGTCGTCTCCAAACGCCCACAACAGCGACACCGACTTGTCCGCCGAGAACGTCAGATCCCACGCCGCCACCCCGTCCTTGCGGAGCCGATGTCCGAACTGCTCCCCCGTGTCGGGATGCTGGCCGTCGAAGAGACGCACCAGGCCTTCAGCCGTCACCGCACCGTCGATACCCATCTCGGCTGCGCCGCTGCCGTGCCAGGAACCGCTCGCCGTGCCGCCCCGCAGGTAGTAGTCCTCGCGGGGTGAGATCTCGCCGACTTTCTGGAGGTAGTAGTCCTTGCGGGCCTTGGCGAGACTCAACACGCTGACACCCCCGAAATGTCTACGTGTATACATCCGCAACTGTGTTGCAGGTGCGTGTGTGATTTGACAGGGTTGTGCGCGAACGCGGTGACAGGGTTGGCGGGGAGCTCGCGAGGGTTGTTCTGCCGGCGGGGACGGTTCGACGTGTCGTTTCTCGTCGGGATCTGGTCCATGTGACGGATTGTGGAGAATGACCCTTGGCGCAGAGTTGGCAAGACACAGAGGTCCGCGCTCGAGGTGGAGAATCTGGGTTCTTCGTTGCCGGCGAGTTCTCCGTCGTTACGAATCTTGGTTGCGTGCTGCATTACGACGGAATAGACACGACAACCCTGTCAGCAGAGTGTCAGTAGCCCT
>JAMBLK010000097.1 GCA_023336855.1 Actinomycetes bacterium | reverse complement strand
CTGACGCTTGCAATGGTTGCTGAGATCGATCCGGAGGAGAGGCATCGGGAACTCGAGATCGTGATCTCGCTCGTCGACGAGGATGGTCACGGACTCGACGTCGAGGCGAGGGGAAAGCTCCGGGTCGGTGCACCACCGAATCTCCCGCCCGGCGCGACGAGCATCGTTCCGATCGTGAGTCCCTTCCACAACATCCAGTTCACAGAGGCCAAGGGCTACGCCTTCGTCGTCACGTTCGAGGACGAGGAGATCGCACGAGTGCGTTTCCGAGTCGTCCAGGTGTCGTAGACAACGTGCACGAAGCAATGAATGCGCCGAACGCCGTATCCGTTCTCCGGCTCCTGCTCATCCCCGTCTTCGTCTGGCTGGTCCTGATCGACCAAACCGCCTGGGCAGGGGCATTGCTGGGAGTTATCGGGGCGACGGACTGGATCGATGGCTACATCGCACGACGCTTCGACCAGGTCACCGAGGTCGGGAAGATACTCGACCCAATCGCCGATCGCCTCGCCGTGGCCGTCGCCGTCATCCTGGGACTGATCACGGGTGTCCTCCCATGGGCCTTCGGATGGGCGATCATCATCAGAGAGGTCGTCATCGCCGTGGGTGCCGCTTACGGATGGTCGAAGGGCGTGCGAAGGCTCGACGTGCGGTGGCTCGGCAAGCTCGCCACGCTGCTGCTCTATTTCTCGATCACGACCTTCTACATCGCCGACGGGCTCGACATGGCGTGGCTGTGGTGGGCTTCGCTCGCGATCGGCATTCCGGGACTCGTGACCTACTACATCGTCGCGTTCAACTACCTCGGTGACATGCGATCTGCCATCGCGGCGGCTGAGACGCCCGACCCGAAACGGTAGACTCGGATCACGCGAGCCGACAGGAGACGCCCCGTGCAGATTCCAGAAGACCTCCGATACACGGAAAACCACGAGTGGGTCCGCACGGAAGGCGACGGCGCCGTGACCGTCGGCATCAGTGAGTATGCACAAGATGCCCTCGGCGACATCGTGTACGTCGACCTCCCCGACGTCGGCCGGAGCGTCGAAGCAGGGGAGAGCATCGCAGAGGTCGAGTCCACCAAGTCCGTGAACGACGTCTATGCGCCGATCTCGGGAGTCGTTGCGACCGTCAACGAGCCGTTGATGGACGCACCCGAACTCGTCAACACCGATCCGTTCGGCGCGGGCTGGTTCGTCACGATCACCCCCGCCGACGGCGAAAACCTCGAAGCCCTGATGGACGCGGTCGCGTACACAGCATTCACCGAGGAGTAGGCGCCAGTACCCAGTACTCAGTACTTTGTACTCGATACTCCCGTAAACCCTCAAGGAACGGTAGAGGGTTGTTGTAGCATGGGTGCATGGCACGCTATGACGAACCGCACGTTCCGGACGACGACCGAGACTCGACCATCACATTCACTCCCGTTCGCGACGCCTCAGCGAGCGGCGCGTCGGGAAGTACCGTCGCCGGTGCCTTCGGCTGGGCACTGATCGTCGAGACCGGGCCCCAAGCAGGATTGACGTACGTTCTTGCGGACGGCGACACGATCGCAGGCCGCGGCGCGAACTGCGACATCTTCCTCGGTGACATCACGGTCTCCCGCGAGCACGCCCGGTTCAGCGTCGAAGACGGCACGCTCCGGATCCAAGATCTCAGCTCCACGAACGGCACCTACGTCAACGGTGCATGGGCCGATGCATATGCACTCTCGGCCGGCGATGAAGTGATCATCGGAAAGTTCCACCTCATCGTTGCCCGCGGGAACATCTGATGTCGACCGTGCCGTTGCGAGCCGCTCGCACGCGCAGCATCGGGGAAGTCATCAATCTCCTCAAACCTGAGTATCCCGACGTCACCGTCTCGAAGCTCAGGTTTCTCGAGAGCCAGGGTCTGGTTGAACCGAGCAGGTCGGCTTCGGGGTATCGGATCTTCACGGAGGAAGACGTCCGGCGCATCGAATACGTGCTGAAAGAGCAGCGCGACCACTACCTGCCCCTCAAGGTGATCAAATCGAAGCTCGCTGCATGGGAACACGGAGACGAGTCACCGGTCTCTCCCGAGACGGGGCCACCTCCCGAGGCGTACTTCGCCACCTCCGGGGTCTCACTGACACCCGCCGAACTGATGCGATCCTCGGGGTTGTCTGCCCATCAGCTCACGAGCCTCATCGAGGTCGGGATCCTCGAACCGATGAAACTTCCCGACGGAACCGAAGTGTTCCGTGACCACGACCTCTCGATCGCTCGGGCAACCCACCGCCTCCTCAGTCACGGACTCGAAGTGCGACATCTGCGTGCGATCCGACTCGCATCCGATCGCCAGACGGATCTTCTCGGCCAACTCGTCGCGCCGTTGCTCCGCCACCGAAACCCGGAGAACCGCCACCGGGCTGCAGAGACCCTGGCGGATTGCGCCCAGGCAGCCGCAATGCTTCAAGAAAGCATTACTCGCGGTAGGCTTCGGGGCCTCCTCGAACGATGATTTCCACAGCTACCGCAGCCCTCGTGTTCGCGCTTCTCGCACCGCTCGGATCGTTCACCACGATGCCGATAGAGCCGGTCGCGCCACCGATACCACCGACGGTGAGCGCATATGAATGGGCCATCTACGATGAGACCGCAGGCGTGATGCTGGCGACCTGGAACGTTGACGAACGCCGACCGATGGCGTCGGTCACCAAGGTGATGACGGCCATGGTCGTTCTCGACGAAGCTCAACTCGACGAGATCGTCACGGTGCCTGCCATCGCAACGTCGAGTCGTGGATCGAGCGCAGGCCTGGTAGCGGGGGAGCAGTGGACGGTCTACGACCTCCTCGTGGCCATGCTCGTGCGGTCGGGCAATGATGCTGCAATCACACTCGCCTGGCACGTTGGCGACGGCAGCATCGACGCCTTTGTTGCGAAGATGAACACCCGCGCTGCAGAATTGGGGATGAGCGACACTCACTTCGTGAACCCGAACGGTCTCGACCATGCCGACCACTTCTCGACCGCCAACGATCTCGTCACGATGACGGTTGCGTCACTCGACTATCCGGACATTCAGCAGATCGCCAGGATCAAGACGATCAAGATGCCGGAGGATCCGACGGGCAAGACTCGCCAGGTCAACAGCACGAACCGTCTTCTCGGCACCTACCCCGGCGTCGTGGGCTTGAAGACCGGGGACACACCGTTTGCGAACAAAGTGTTGCTGGGTGTGACGGAACGCGGCCCGCGAAGGATCGTAACCGTGGTTATGGGATCGGACGATCACTTCAGTGACAGCCGCGAACTCATCGACTGGGCATACGGCACCTACGGGCTTCGCGACCGCTGGCTCCGCCCCTTCTTTTCTGAACAGGGAGGCGGTGCGACCGTGAGCGTAGATCTCGAGTTGACCGCTTCCGAAGAACGGCGTCTCGCTGCGATGCAACGGATCGATGACGGACGTTGGCGCATGTCTCCACTGACCGATCTTCCGAAGGCCGCATTGATCACCGAGTGGCTGAAGGCGGCCTTGCCAAGCGTGGCCGGTGGCGATCGATGACCGAACCGTATCTCGAAGTCATCAACGAGTCGACCCTCCAACGACGGATAGCGGAACTGGGCCAGGAGGTCACCGCG
>JAMBLK010000096.1 GCA_023336855.1 Actinomycetes bacterium | reverse complement strand
GCCTGGCGCCGCTTGTACTCGTTGCGATCGACCATCCGGGCGATCTTGCACACAAGCTCTCGATCGAAGCCGACGGCTGCGATCTCATCGACAGTCCGATCGTGCTCGATGTACTGCTCGAGTACAGCATCGAGCACGGCATATGGGGGAAGCGAGTCCGTATCGAACTGGTCCGGGCGGAGTTCCGCAGACGGGGCCTTCTCGATGATCGCCACAGGAATCGCCTCACCGTCGCGATTACGCCATCGGGAGAGGCGGTACACGAGCGTCTTGTAGACGTCCTTCAAGACCGCGTATCCGCCGGCCATGTCGCCGTAGAGCGTGGCGTATCCCACGGCCATCTCCGACTTGTTCCCGGTCGCGACCACCATGTCGCCGAACTTGTTCGAGATCCCCATAAGAATCGTTCCTCGGATTCGGGCCTGCAGATTCTCCTCTGCCACGTCCGGTTCGGTGCCTTGGAAGAGCGGATCGAGCGTTGTGAGGAATGACTCGAATGTGTCCTCGATCGGGATCACGTCGAACCGACAACCGAGGTTCGATGCAAGCGATCTCGAATCCGAGACCGAACCCTCGGAGGAGTAGCGGGTCGGCATCGTGACCGTGTGAACCGCATCGGGACCGAGAGCATCGACGGCGATCGTCGCTGCGAGGGCGGAGTCGATGCCTCCGGATGACCCGATTACGACACCGGCGAATCCGTTCTTCTTCACGTAGTCTCGGAGACCGGTCACAAGCGCTTCATAGATCTCCGCCTCACCGGTCAATCGGGGTGGGGATACCGGAGCGGGCAACGGAGCTCGTTCGCCTGCCTTCCGAACAACCGGGACCGGCGGAACACTCGCTGCTCTCCCGGCGGGGAGAGGAAGGTCGACCGTGAACATCTCCTCAGCGAACTGCGCTGCTCGATAGACGAGCACCCCTTCGGCATCGAAGATCATCGAGTCGCCGTCGAAGACCAACTCGTCCTGACCTCCGACGCAGTTGACGTAGACGATGGCCGCACCGGTGCGGATCGCCTCGTCGCTCAGCAGCGCCGCTCTCTCCTCCCCCTTGCCGATGTGAAACGGAGAGCCGTTCAGATTGAGCAACAAACCCGCCCCTGCCGCCGCCTGGCGTGCAGGCGGGCCGTTGGGCGACCAGATGTCCTCGCAGATCGACACTCCAGTGACGACGTCCCCGACGCTCCACAGCTTCACCGACTCCCGGCTCTCGGCGAAGTACCGGGCCTCATCGAAGACGCCGTAGTTCGGAAGCAATTCCTTGTGATACACCCCCACGATCCTGCCTTCGGCCAGCACCGCCGCAGCATTTGCAACCCGCCGCTCCACCGAGTCGTCATCGATAACGCCCTCACTCAGCGGATCGACGAAGCCGACAACGACGGCACACGTCCCGGACGATTCGGCCAGACGGTCCAGCACGCGGAGGTTCTCCGCAACGAATCCTTCCCGCAGTACCAGATCCTCCGGCGGATAGCCGACGATCGCCAACTCGGGCAGCACGAGAACATCTGCACCGACGCCGTCGGCCCAGCCCATCGCCTCGAGTATCCGGGACTCGTTCCCTGCCAGATCCCCTACCGTGAAGTCCTGTTGCGCTCCGGCGATCCTGATCGTTGTCATAGATCGGCGATGGTCTCGTCGATCAGGAAGTCAACGACGGTGACCAGGGCTTCGTGCTCATCTGCCCCCGCCACGACCGCGGCTTCGTAGATCCCCCGCTGGCGATCCGCGCTCGTGCCGCGACGCAAGATCTCGTGGACGTTCGCCACCTCTTCAACACAGTCGAGGCGTCGGGCATCTTCAGCGATCAGTTCCACGACCTCGCCGATGAGTTCAGGGAACGGAACGAGTCGACCGCTCCCGAAGTCGATCAACGACTCTGAGATCCCGTAGCGCTGCGCCCTCCAGACGTTCTCCTTGAGCAGCATTCGCGAATAGACCCTCCACCGCTGGTTGTCCTGTCTCAAGCGGTACAGCATCGAAAGCAACGAGATGTAGAGCGCTGCGAGCGTGATGCCATCGTCCAGGCGAGTCGCGATGTCGGTCGAGCGCATCTCAAGCGTCGGGTATCGGGCCGAGGGCCGGATGTCCCACCACAACTTCGTCTCGTCCTCGATGACTCCGGAGTCGATGAGGATCCGCGCGTGCCGTTGATAGTGGGTCCAATCGAGGAACTCGTCCGGCATCCCGGTGCGGGGCAACGTGCGGAACACGGCGGTCCGATAGGACTTCAGCCCGGTGTCGTCACCGTGCCAGAACGGAGACGAGGCCGAGAGTGCGAGCAGGTGGGGAAGGAAGTAGAGCACCTGGTTCATCAGGTCGATACGCACGTCCTCGTCTTCGATTCCGACATGCACGTGCATGCCGCAGATCAGGAGCCGCCGGACGACACCCTGGAGCGCCTCAGCCAGCATGTTGTACTGCACCTTGTCCGTGTGGAGTTGCTCATCCCAGGCCGCGAAAGGATGCGTTGAAGCAGAGATGATCGCCATGCCGTACTCGGAAACGACAGATGAGATATCCAGGCGGAGTTGGGCAAGGTGTGCCCGTACCTCTTTGACCGACGAACTGACCGGCGTCCCGACCTCGATCTGTGAACGGATGAACTCCGGACTCACGATGCCCTCTGCGATCTCCTTGCATGCAGCGAGTAGGCCGTCGGGCATGTCCGGTACGAGGTCGCGGGTCTCGCGATCGACGATGAAGTACTCCTCCTCGATCCCGATCGTGAAACTCGGCGCTTCCTTCATGGTTCCTCCTGCCCCGTAGCGTAGAGAACGCGGAGGCGACAAGGCCGTACAATCCTCTCCGATGCCCGACCTCACCAAACGTGTAGCTGCCCATGCGCGTGCCCTCGCTCCCGATGCCGTCCGGATGCGGCGCGATCTGCACCGCCATCCGGAGATCGCCTGGACCGAGCGTCGGACCACGTACCGCATCGCCGAAGCACTCAAGGAGCACGGCCTCCAACCACGGGTCCGCCCCGACGGCATCGGTCTGATTGTCGAAATCGGATTCGAACGGCCGGTCGTCGGCTTCCGGGCCGACATCGATGCCCTCCCCATCCAGGAGGAGACCGGTGCACCGTACCGATCCCAGGTAGACGGACTCATGCATGCATGCGGCCACGACGCACACGCTGCGATCGGCGTCGGGATCGCCGGGGTCCTCGCAGCTCTCGATGACCTGCCCGGAACAGCACGAATCATCTTCCAACCGGCTGAAGAGGACATTCCCTCCGGCGCTGCCCGGCTCGTCGAAGAGGGCGCTCATCATGGTCTTGACGCCATCTTCGCCTACCACGTCGACCCGTCCATCCCTGCCGGAAACGTCGGCCTTCTGGTCGGTCCTATCACCAGCGCGGCGGACAAGATCCACCTCCGGCTCAGCGGCCCCGGAGGTCACACTTCGAGGCCCGATCGAACGGTCGATCTCGTCAACGTCGCCGCGCGGGTGGTGACAGATCTCCCGGTTCGTCTCGCCGAAGAACTCGGGTCGGATCGACATCTGACTCTCGTGTTCGGTCGAATCTCGGGCGGTGGCGCGGCGAACGCCATCCCGTCTGTGGTCGAGATCTCGGGTACCGCCCGTGTCCGTGATCTCGATGTGTGGAGGGACCTGCCCGACCTGATCGAGCGATTCCTCAAAGACATCGCAACGTCCTACGGCGCAGGCGTGGAACTCGACTACCGCCGGGGTTCACCACCGGTTGACAACGACGGCTCCGTGATCGAGGTGATCCAACAGGCCGCAACCGACGTCCTCGGATCAGAGGGTATCCGACCGACACCCCAGTCGATGGGTTCGGAAGACTTCTCATGGTTCCTCGAGGACGTGCCCGGGGCGCTGGTGAGACTCGGTGTTGGGAAGAACGACCACCCCGTTGATGTGCACTCCCCAACGTTCGATCTCGATGAGACGGCCATCGAACATGGCATCGCCGTCGGGGCGCTCAGTCTGCTTCGACTGATGGAACGACGGCGCTGAGTCCCTCTGCCACAAGCGCCGAACGAAGCGCTGTCTCTTCTCCCGCTCGAACCGACAGTGTCAGGATGCCGCCACCCCCGTATGGAGCATGGCGGAGCTGAAGGTCGCGGAGATCGGCGCCGCACTCGGCGAGTGCATGCCCGACCGACGCCATCTCGCCCGGACGATCCTCCAAGGCGACGCGCACGACGGCCAATTCGGGTCCCATGGAAGCCCGCAGATGCCGAGCCTCCACGAGCGTCGCATCGAGATCCGCGTCGGAGTTCGCAAGCGCAGCGAGACGGGCCCGGAGTGCCTCGACGGCATCCATGACCTCCCGACGGTTGGCCGTCAAGATGTCCATCCAAATAGCCGGGTCAGATGCAGCCACCCGGGTGAGATCGCGGAAGCTCCCGGCTGCCAGATCCATGGCACCCGGCACTTCGTGCGCTCCGTCCAGGAGGGCGGCCGCAACGATCTGTGGGAGATGGCTGATCCGGGCCACGGCCGCGTCATGGTCGCTTGCGGCCATGCGGACCGGTCTGGCCCCGAGGCCGGTCACGATCGCTTCAACTGCGAGAACGTCTGATTCGTTTGCCCCATCCGGCACTACCACCCAGGTGGCGCCACGGAAGAGTCCCGGTCGGGCGGCCTCGGGGCCGGTGACCTCCCGGCCGGCCATCGGGTGAGTGCCGACAAAGCGCTCGGTCCGGACGACCTCGAGGATCGGCGCTTTGACCGATGCAACGTCGATCACCAGGGCCGCCGTCTCCAACTCGCTCAGTGTGGAACGAACGGCAGACGGTGGGGCGGCGAGGACGAGAAGATCGTCGGTCCCCAGTGTCACGGCATCGAGGCTCTCGATCGGCGTCACGGCCCCGGTTCGGGTGGCGGCGTCGAGTGCGTCCAGGTTCGGGTCCCAACCGAGCGTCTCCCATCCGAGATCCTGGAGACCCAGAGCGATCGAAGTTCCGATCAGCCCGGTCCCGGAAATGAGCACGCGCCTCACGGCGGTCAGACTTCGACGTGCATCGCCGCAGCGAGAGCACGAACCTCATCCATGAGATCTGCGAACTCGCCCGGCAGGATCGCCTGGGGGCCATCGACGAGTGCCGTCTCTGGGGCCGGGTGCACGTCGATCATGAATCCATCGGCTCCTGAGGCGACGGCGACACGGGTCAACGGTGCCACGAGTTCACGATGCCCGCCCGAGTGCGACGGATCGATGATGATCGGGAGGTGGGATAGGCCTTTGACGATCGGCACGGCCGAGATGTCAAGCGTGTTTCGGGTGGCCGTCTCGAACGTACGGATGCCCCGTTCGCAGAGAACCACGTTGTGGTTGCCTTCTTTGTAGATGTACTCGGCGGCGTTGAGCCACTCCTCGATGGTCGCGGTGAATCCCCTCTTGAGCATGACCGGCTTCGATTGGCGCCCGAGCTCAGAGAGAAGAGAGAAGTTGGCCATGTTCCTGGTACCGACGCGGATCAGGTCGGCGTACGAGGAAACGAGTTCTACGTCACGGGGATCAAGCACTTCGACAACGAAGGGGAGACCGAACTCCTCACGGGCCTCCGCGAGCAGCACGAGACCGGCCTCACCGAGTCCCTGGAAGGCGTACGGGGACGATCTCGGCTTGAACGCATCGCCACGGAGGATCGTCGCGCCCGCCTTCTTCACGGCCGCTGCAGAGGCGAAGAGTTGGTCTCTCGTTTCCACAGCACAAGGTCCCGCGATCGGAGCAAAGTGGCCGCCGCCGATTTTCGCCGGTCCAACGTTGACGACAGAGTCGTCGGGTTGGAAGTCACGGCTCACGAACTTGAAGGGCTTCAACACCGGGACGGCACGCTCGACGCCTGGAAAAGCCTCCCACGGAAGTTGCTGCACCTTGGTTCGGTCGCCGACGATGCCGATAACCGTCTGACTGGTGCCTTCGGAGACATGGGCCTCCGCATCGACCTCGGCGAGTCTGGCAAGCACGTGGTCGACGTCCTCGCGCGTCGCGTCCGGACGCATCACGATGATCAAGCTTCCATCTCCTGACATGGTCCCGACTTCCTGTGGTCGGCGAAGGGTAGGGGTCTCGGGTGCTTGAGGCGTCGGGACTGTACTGCGTGCTGGGTACTGAGTACTCAG
>JAMBLK010000095.1 GCA_023336855.1 Actinomycetes bacterium | reverse complement strand
TTCGTCGTGTCTCTCCCCACTCCCTTCTTCGTGCTTCCCCGTTCTCCTTCCGCCCGTTCGGTCTTCTTCCTCCCCGTCAGCCTGGATCCACGGTTTGTGGTCGGCTCCCCTGACCGGAGGTCAGGGTGGCGCAGGGATTCGACGTGTTGGCGGTGCTCACGATCTGAGTGAACGCGCGAGCGGGGTTCTCTGACATTCTCCACCACGCAGTGGGGGAGATGCCCGGCAGGGCATTAGGGGGTGTTTTGGCAGAGGGGGTGCCTTGGCCCCATCGCAATCTCGGATACAAGCGCACCCTGCGAACTCGCCCCCCTGCCCCCCTGCTCGTCGCAAGCTCCTCGCTTCCCCCCGCCGCTGCGGCGGGGGGACAGGAGAAGGGGGACCTTTCTCACCTCAGAAACCGTGGATCCAGGGTCAGGGGGAGGTGGCAGCGACGTAGGAGCTGACGGAGGGGGTCGAGAAGTACCAGTCCGTGACCCAGCGAACGGAAGATATGTCCCCTCGACCGTCAGGGCGGGGGGACGCGGAGGAGCGCAGCGACGACGCAGGGGGGCTCGAGCACCCGGCAGAGAGATCTCAGATTTCTTTGAGAATCGCCGCCCCAGAGCCGTTTTCTGTCCCACCCGGTTGATACGTTGTGTGAATGAGAACAGCCACCGATCTCACGACCGACACGTTGGAGCAGCAACTCCTAGTTGGTGAAGCGACGATCGCTTCTGTGCGTGCTGCGCAGATGACGATCATCCGTGAGATCGACCGCCGCCAAACTCCACTCGCCGACGGGTGCCGCTCCACAGCAGAGTGGGTCACAGGCCGCCTCGATGTGGCGCCGGAGACGGCGAAGACTCTGGTTTCGACGGCTCGGCGTCTCGAAGCCCTCCCCACCGTCGAGATCGCAACCCAACACGGATCCCTCAGCTTCGACCGCACCGTGGCGCTGGCACGGATCGCTGTCCCGTCAGAAGACCAGACCATCATCAACGAACTCTCCGTCTATGACATCGCGGCGATCCGGCGCCTCCGGTCGAACCGACACCGCATGAGCCGTGACTTGGAGCGTGAAACGTTCGACCGCCGGTATCTGGTGGCGCAGCCGAACCTGGACGAATCGTCGTGGCGGGTCTACGGACTCCTCCCCGCCATGGCAGGACGAACGTTTGTTGAAGCACTCGACCAGAAAGCCGACCAGCTCCTACCCGGAAGTGGTGATGCGAGTCGGACGACCCGATACGCAGACGCCCTCTGGGCGATCAGCCTCGACTCGCTCGCAGGATCAGACGGCGCCACGATCGAATCCGCGGCACCGTTGTTGACCGTCTTCATCGACGCCCACGATGCCACGCCAACCAACGCCGAAGCCGGAGTGGTGGTTGAAGCAGGGCCGAGGGTCGGCCCCGCCACGGTCGAGGCGATCCTGTGTGACGGGATCATCGAAGTCACCGGCAGAACCGAAGACGGCACACCGGTCAACATGGGACGACGGAGCCGCACCATCCCACCCCGACTGAGAAGGTTCATCCTGGCCCGCGACGGCGGCGTCTGCACCATCGAGGGCTGTGTCAGCAGGTATCGGCTCCAACCACACCACATCAGGCAGTGGTCCCAGGGTGGATCGACCGACGCTGAGAACCTGACGACGCTGTGCTGGTTCCACCACCACGTCGTCATCCACGGACGCGGGTTCACCATCGACCCATCCTCGCCACGCCAACGCCGACGACTCCTCAGACCACCCATCCACGCCCCACCGTGCGACTGGTGAGGTTGTGTCGAATACTCCAGTTCACTCCCACTTGGCCCCGGCCTGAGACCATCATGTCAGCATGACAACGAACGGCCCCATGAGTGTCACCGCGCGCCAGGCGGTGGTCGACGATCTCCCCGAACTCCTACGCATGTATGAGACACTCGAGATTGAGCAGTCGGCGATTCGCGAGATCTGGCCGCACGCGGACGGACTCGACGTCCCGATCGACGTCTCCCTCACTCCTCTGTTGCGAGCAGACACCGTGACTGCAGTGATCGGAGAGATCGACGGCGTGGCGGTTGGGTTCCTCATCGCAATCGAAGAACCGCTCCTGCAGCCTCTGGCCGATCGGTACATCGGTGTCGTGCACTTCATCTTCACCGATCACGAAGCGAGAGGCGTCGGCGTCGGGGCTGCGATGCTCGATCTTGCCATGGAGCGCTTGGTCGATCGAGGAATCGATCTCTTCGATGCCCGGGTGAGTCCGGGACACCGGCTCGCTAAGAACTTCTTCGAATCAACTGGCTTCAAGGCTCGGTCGATCACAATGCATCGCTCCGATGCCGATCCCAACCACTTCATCGAAGAGTTCCGAGAGAAGCAGGGTGATTCGATATGAGCGGTGTCCTCTCGGATGGTTCGCCCAAGACCTTCGTGTTCGACCTTGACGGCGTCGTCTATCTCGATAGCACGGCTGTTCCGGGCGCGGGAGAGGCACTTACGGCTCTCCGAGACGGAGGACATCAGATCCTATTTGCCACCAACAACTCGGCCCGTGCCGTGGAGACCGTGGTTGGGAACATCACGCGGAGAACGGGATTCGTACCCGACCCGGAATCTGTCATCACCTCCGGACTCGCGGCGGCGAACCTTCTCAGCGAGACCGATGAGACATGCCTCGTGCTTGGATCCGACGAACTTGGTGAAACGTTGTCGGATGCAGGGATTCAACTCACGACTGACCCGGCCGGTGCGACAGCCGTCGTCGTCGGACTGGACCTCGGCCTCTCGTACGAGCGGCTGACCCGTGCCGTCGTCGCAATCGCGGGAGGCGCCAGATTCATCGCAACGAACGACGACCCAACCTATCCCATGCCGAATGCCCGATATCCGGGGGCCGGGTCGATCGTGGCAGCCGTTGAGCGGGCGACAGGGAAGACACCGGTCGTGTGCGGCAAACCGAACAAGCCGATGCGACATCTCGTCGAGAAGCGGATCGAGCACTCCGATGTCTGGATGGTCGGCGATCGTCCAGATACCGATCTCGCGTTGGCCGCCGACGCCGGATGGGGAAAGATTCTGGTGCTCAGCGGTGTCACCGACTACGACCACACGCTGCCACCGGACCTGCAGCCGGATCACACGATCGCCACGATCGCGGGCCTGCCGGGTCTCGTGATGCTGAAAGACGTCGAGAACGGGGGATAATGTGTCCATGGAACAGAACCTGAACGACATCGTGCCCGAGCCGACCGACGATCTCGACGCCCTCGAGACCGATCTCCAGCAGTCCGAGCCGGCCGAAGCTCCAGAGAAGGCCGAGGAGATCGCTCGGCGGCTCGGAAGCGCCCTCGACAACGTCGATGGCGGTGCCGGGAGTAGAACACCCTGACCAGGAGACGTCTGGACACCGAGTTGGTCCGGCGGAAACTCGTCGCGTCGCGCACTGAGGCCAAACGAGTGATCGACGCGGGCCTCGTCCGGGTTCGAGGCAACCCCGCTCCGAAGCCATCGACGCTTGTTGCCCCGGAGGATCCTGTGTCTGTCGATGCACCGGCGGCACGCTTCGTGAGCCGGGCTGGTGCCAAGCTCGAAGGCGCTCTCGAGTCCTTCGAGGTGCCCGTTGCGGGGAGAAGGGCGGTCGACGTTGGCGCCTCAACCGGGGGCTTCTCCGACTGTCTCCTACAAAGAGGAGTGGACGAAGTCGTAGCGGTTGATGTGGGATATGGCCAGATGCACAATCGGATTCGATCCGATGAGCGGGTCATCGTCGTCGAACGGACGAACATTCGTCACGCCGACCCGGAGGTGCTCGGTGCGCCTTTCGATCTCGTCGTCGCCGACCTGTCCTTCATCTCACTTGCACTCGTGGCTCCGCAACTAGCGGCCCTCGGCTCAGATGGGTCGGACTGGGTTCTCCTCGTGAAACCGCAGTTCGAGGTAGGGAAGGACCTGGTCGGAAAGGGCGGCATCGTCCGGGACCCGGAGGCGCATGTGCTTGCGATCGAGCAAGCGGCAACCGCTCTCGCCTCGAGTGGAATCGGAGTTGTGGGCCTCGTTGCCTCTTCGATCACCGGCACCGAGGGGAACAGGGAGTTCCTCGTTCACGGCCGGATCGCCGAACGGACCCTCGATGGGGGTACCGTACGGGAGATCGTCCTCGAGGGGAGCCAATCGTGAAGCGAGTCGCCGTCGTTGTCCACGAAGAGAAGCCGCACGCCGCCGACGCGGCGAGGATCCTGACCGCTGCATGCCTCAAGCGAGACGTCGAAGCCATCATCATGAACGGTGACACGCTCCCTCAGGACGTCGAAGCGGTGGTTGGTGTCGGTGGTGACGGAACCGTCCTCAGAGCAGGGCGTCTGGCATTGAGCACGGGCATCCCGATCGCAGGCATCAACGTCGGACGTGTTGGGTACCTGGCGGAATTCGCGGTTGATGAGATCGACGCCTTTGCCGAGGCGCTCTCGAATGACCGGCTTCGGGTCTTCCCAGTCATGACCGTCAGCGTCGATGGACCGGGATTCACAGCGACCGGTCTCAACGACGTTGTCATCGAGAAGATCGTCAGCGAGCGGATCATCGAGATAGGTGTCGCCATCAACGGCCGGCGTTTCGCTGAGTACCGAGCAGACGGCATGATCGTTGCCACACCGATCGGCTCTACCGCCTACTCGCTGTCCGCCGGTGGGCCGGTCGTCGATCCTGAGGTGGAGGCGCTCGTTCTGACGCCGATCGCTCCGCACAGCCTGCTGTCGCGCAGCATCGTCGTTTCACCCAATGCCGAGATCTCCGTCACCGTGGAGATCGGGCGTCCGGCGCGCGTGAACGTGGATGGACGAGAGATCGCCACGATCGAGCCTGGCGCGAGCGTTGTTGTCTCTCGTGGATCTCAGGCCGCCAAGTTCATGACACTCGACACTCACCCCTTCCCGCAGGCCGTCCGACACCAGTTCGGCCTCGCCCATGCTTGACGAACTGTCGGTCGGCAACCTCGGTCTGATCCCGAGTGCTCGGATCGAGCCTGGGCCTGGTCTTGTCGTCATCACAGGAGAGACCGGGACAGGCAAGACACTCCTCCTCGGCGCATTGAGGCTCTTACGAGGCGAGCAGGCACGCAAGGATCAGATCGGCCCGAACGGTGACGAAACGACGGTTGAGGCGCGATTCATCGATGACGGCAAGGAAAACATCCTCGGCCGCAGAGTGGATCGGCGACGATCCCGCGCTTCGATCGACGGAGCGATGGCCACAGCAGGGAACCTCGCCGAGGCACTGGCCGGCGTGTTGGACGTCGTGGGACAGCACGACCGAACGCTGCTCAGCGAACCGAGAGCCGTCCGGCGCCTCCTCGACGGAGCCCCCACTGAGACCGGGAGAGAGGCCCTCTCCGTGTACCGGGATGCGTGGCAGGTCCTCGTCGACACGGAGAAACAAGCTGCCGCTCTCGGGGGAGACCACCGCGCCCTCGAGCGTGAACTCGACATGGTGCGTTTCCAGAGAGACGAGATCGCTGCGGCAGGCTTCGCACAGGGGGACGACGATGAACTCTTGAGCAGGGCCTCGCGCCTCCGGAACTCCGAGGAACTGAGGGAACGACTTGCGGCTGTGCAGGCAGCGGCGGGGGAGAGCGGGGCATCCGCGGAGCTCGAGAACGCAGATCGGGAACTCCGAGCGGCATCTCGAACTGCACCATCGCTCGCGCCACTCGCAGAGTTGAGCGCGCAGCTCAACGAACTGCTCTCCGAATTCAATGCCGAGATCGCGAGGGTGAGCGCCGATCTCGACCACGACCCCCGGGATCTCGAACAGATCGAGCAGCGTCTCGCCTTGCTCGGTGATCTGAAACGTAAGTACGGCAACAACCTGGACGCCGTGCTCTTGTTCGAAGCAGATGCAGAAGAACGGGCTGAGGAGCTGGAGAACCTCCTCGACCGATCCGGTGAGATCGCGGATATTCTCGTCGTGGCCCGCTCAGACGTGAACGAGGCGGCCGACGCTCTGAGCCGACAACGTCGTGAGGCGGGGGAGCGTATCTCCGCTGACGCGATCGGACACCTGAAAGACCTGGGCTTCTCCGACCCATACGTCGGGTTCCGTGTCGTGGACCGAGATCCCGGTCCCGATGGCGCGGATCAGGTTGTTCTGGAGTTCGCATCGGACCGCGGTCTCGTTCCCGGCCCGGTGGGCAAGGTCGCATCGGGCGGAGAGCTGAGCCGGCTGATCCTGGCGTTGAGGCTCGCCTCGGGCACGGCGGATGCATCGATCATCGCGTTCGATGAGATCGACGCAGGTACCGGGGGAGCGACGGCGCTCGCCATGGGAGCGAAACTGAAGGACCTTGCCGAAGGGCGACAGGTGTTCTGTGTGACGCACCTGCCGCAGGTCGCTGCATATGCGGAGACCCACTTCGTGGTTCGCAGGGAGGGCAACACGGCGACGGTATCCGAGTTGCAGGGCGATGAGCGGCTCGAGGAACTGTCCCGGATGCTTGCCGGTCTCCCCGACAGTGAACGTGGCCGCGAACACGCTGCAGAGCTGTTGGCGATGGCAGACGGTTCGTGAGAATCGGTCTCGCGCTCAGAGCGACGCATCCGGTATGATGCGGCCTTCCGAGGTGGAGCGCAGCGTGACCAAGCACGTATTTGTCACCGGTGGGGTGACCTCAAGTCTGGGCAAGGGGATTACTTCCGCATCTCTCGGGCGACTTCTCGAGGCTCGCGGGCTCCGCGTGACGCTGCAGAAACTCGATCCGTACATCAACGTCGACCCCGGCACGATGAACCCATTCGAGCACGGCGAGGTCTTCGTTACCGATGACGGTGGCGAGACAGATCTCGACCTCGGCCACTACGAGCGGTACACGGGAGTTCACCTTCGACGCGACTCCAACGTCACGACCGGTTCGATCTACCAGTCGGTGATCCGCAAGGAACGCCGCGGGGACTACCTCGGAGCCACTGTGCAGGTGATCCCTCACATCACCAACGAGATCAAGTCGCGCATCCGCAAGCTGGGACAGAATGACGACGTCGACGTCGTCATCACGGAGGTCGGCGGAACCGTCGGCGACATCGAGAGCCTCCCCTTCCTAGAGGCCATCCGACAGATCCGGAAGGACGTCGGCGCAGCGAACACCTGCTATATCCACGTGACGCTTGTCCCGTACCTCGCAACGAGCGACGAACTCAAGACCAAACCGACGCAGCACAGTGTCGCCGAGTTGCGGTCACACGGCATTCTCCCCGAGGTGATCGTCGTGCGATCGGATCGAGCGATCGACGACTCGGCACGGCGCAAGATCAGTCTCTTCTGCGACGTTGAACCCGACGCCGTGATCAGCGTGGTCGACGTGCCGAACATCTACGGCGTGCCGCTGGCCCTCAATGATGCCGGACTCGATACTGTGGTCTGTCGCGAACTCGGACTCGAAACGGACGAGCCGAATCTCGATGCATGGCGGTCGATGGTGGAACGCATGAAGCGTGCGAGTGAACCGGTGACCATCGGCCTCGTCGGCAAGTACGTCGAGTTGCCCGACGCGTACCTCTCCGTCGTCGAGTCCCTCCGTCACTCCGCCGCGGCGAATGGCGCCAACGTCGAGATCCGCTGGATTCCTGCAGAGGAGATCGATGGCCTCCTCGCATCGACACACCTTGACGGCCTCGACGGAATCCTCGTTCCCGGAGGTTTCGGGATTCGTGGCATCGAGGGCAAGATCGAAGCGATCCGGCATGCGCGAGAGCGCGGTGTGCCGTTCCTCGGACTCTGCCTCGGTCTCCAGTGTGCGGTGATCGAGTTCTCGCGTAACGTGGTTGGCCTCGCCGGGGCCCACAGCACTGAATTCGATCCCACGAGCAGACATCCTGTGATCGATCTGATGGAGGACCAGGCCGATGTCGAGGATCTCGGAGGAACGATGCGCCTCGGCATCTATCCGGCGAAGCTGACGGCCGGTTCCCTGACCGAGGAGCTCTACGGAGAGCCGGTGATCTACGAACGGCATCGTCACCGGTGGGAAGTCAACAACCGCTACCGCAACCAACTCGAAAGGTCGGGATTCGTTTTCTCAGGGCTCTCTCCGGACGACCGTCTCGTCGAGATCATCGAACTGCCTTCCCATCCCTTCTTCGTGGCCTGCCAGTTCCATCCGGAATTCAAATCTCGCCCCGACGACCCGCATCCGTTGTTCATGGGGTTCGTAGCTGCGGCACTTGAGCACCGAAGGTCTCAGACGAGTTCCACTCCCGTGGTCTCAGAGGCGCCGGCCGTAGCGAAGTGATGAGATGAGTGGCTTCCGAGCTCTGGGGGCGCGAACGATCGCTGAAGAGGCTTTCCTCCGACTCGACAGAGCGACCGTCATGACACCCGACGGCTCGCCGATCAAGCGGGTTGTCGTGGCTCACCCCGGGGCCGTGGCCGTCGTTCCGATCATCGGCGACGACGTGATCATGATCGAGCAGTACCGAACCCCTGTTGGCCGGGCGCTTGTGGAGATCCCGGCAGGGAAATTGGACATTCCGGGAGAGGATCGTCGAGACACGGCCGAACGTGAACTCGAGGAGGAGATCGGTTTCACTCCCGGCCGTCTCGTTCATCTGATCGATCTTCTGACCACCCCGGGGTTCAGCGACGAATGCATCACGATCTACCTCGCGACCGATCTCGAGGCTGTGCCGCCCCGGCCGATGGGTGCTGAGGAACATCATTCACGCCTGGTCAGGATGCGTCTCGACGAAGCCGTCGAACAGGTCCGGTCGGGCGTGATCACCGATGCGAAAACGGTGGCAGGGCTGCTACTTGCAGCGGGCAGATGACGCCGCTGCCCGCGGACGCCGAGGAGTTCCTCGGGTCACTTCGGTCGGAGAGAGGACTCTCCGCGAACACGGTCACCGCATACCGACGGGATCTTCGCGACTACTTCGAGTTCCTCGATGCCGACGAGACATCCAGTGGGGCCGGAGGCTTCGTTGCTGACCTCTCTCGTCGCGGCCTGGCTCGTTCGACGAGGGCCCGCAAACTGGCCGCTGTTCGCGGCTACCACCGGTTTCTCGTGGTCGAAGGTCACACGACTGAAGATCCAACAGTTCTGATCGACGCCCCACGCAGAGCACGGAATCTTCCGAAGGCGCTCACGATCGACCAGGTCGAGACGCTGCTCGATGCACCGGACCACTCGACGCCGCTCGGGATCCGGGACGTCGCGATCCTCGAGTTCCTCTACGCGACGGGCGCCCGTGTTACGGAGGCTGTCACGGTGGGTCTCACCGATCTCGACCTCGAATCTGGAACCGTCATCGTGACCGGGAAGGGGGACAGGCAGCGACTGATCCCTCTCGGAAGGCACGCCAGGGGTGCGATCGAGCGCTACCTCCCGATCCGACTCGAACTTCTGAACGAGCGTGAGCGAAGCGATGTTCTCTTCCTGAACGCGAGGGGGACGTCGCTGACGCGACAGGGCATGTGGGACATCGTCAAACGGAATGGTCGGCGCGCCGGCATCAAGGACGGTGCACTCTCCCCACATGTTCTCCGTCACTCGGCGGCAACGCACATGGTGGAAGGAGGAGCTGACCTGAGAACCGTCCAGGAAATGCTCGGTCACGCTAGTATCAGCACCACACAGGTTTACACGCTTGTATCCCCCGAACATCTCTACGAGGTGTACGTTACGGCGCACCCACGCGCCCGGTAGGGACCCCGAGGAGGAAGAGTTTTCCGATGACCGAGACGATCGACACCGATGCTGCCGAAGCGCTCCTCATCGAGGAACGCACCAAGGTCCTCCGTCAACTCGAAGAGATCGGGGCAGACGAATCCGGGCAACTCAACGGCACCGTTGATTACGGCGACGCCTTCGCGGACGCCGGCGCTGTTACCGCAGAGAGAACCGAGGTGCTCCGCCTCGCCGACACGCTCAAAGTCCGACTCGAGCGGGCCAACGTTGCTCTGGGCAAGATCGCCGACGGGAACTATGGGAGCTGCGAGACCTGTGGCACCCAGATCGGACTGGATCGCATCCAGTACCTGCCGGCCGCCCGACGTTGCGTTAGGTGCAAACAAGCGGCCTCGTGACCGGCAGCCTCAACCAGGCCGGCCATCTGGTCGGACGCTTCTTCGGACACCTTCGTGCCGAGCCTCTCGGTCCGGAAGATCAGGCTTTCGTCCATGACCACATCGACGGCGACTGCGCCGGACTGTTCTGGTCCCAGAGTTTCCCCGATCAACGCCACGCTGTCGATGTTGCTCGACGTGTGTCGACGGTGCTACCCGATGACTCCGGGGCGGTTGAGGCAGCGCTCCTTCACGACGTCGGCAAGGTCCAAGCGAGTATCGGCGCTGTGTCTCGCTCGATCGCCACGGTTCTCGACTCCGTCGGTATGCCGATGACAACCCGCATGCGCTCGTATCGAGACCATGGACGACGCGGCGCCGTCGCCCTCGAAGAAGCCGGTTGCGGACCACTCGCGGTCGCGTTCGCCCGGTATCACCCGGGTCCCGCCCCGGCCGGCATGGATCCAACTCGATGGAAAGTGCTCATGGATGCGGACGGCTAACCGGTGTTCTTCGTTCTGGCTGGCCCGAGGCGATACCATTATGCCCTATGACGTATGAGGTCAAGACACGGGTCTTCGAAGGACCGTTGGATCTGCTGCTCCAGCTGATCACATCACACCAGGTTGAGATCATCGAGCTGAGCCTTTCCGACCTCGTCACCGAATACGTCGGATACCTCGACGTGATGAGTGAGATGGACCTCGGCGTCACCAGCGAGTTCCTCTTGATCGCGTCCACGCTCATCCAGTTGAAGGCCCGGCATCTGCTCCCCGACGACCGTGAGATCGACCTCGACGAAGAGCTCGCCCTCGCCGAGGAACGAGACCGCTTGCTCTCCCGCCTTCTCATGAACCTGACGTTCAAAGACGTGGCTGCTGTGTTCGCCCACCGGATTGCAGCGAACGAACGGTTCATTGCCCGATCGGTCGGTCTGGAGGACGTGACGCTACCGCCACCGTCGTTCGTGCTACCAGTTGATGCAGCCGGATTGGCAGCCATCGCAGAACGTGTCTTCGAGGACGAGGACGATGCGGTCGACGTGGATCACCTGGATCTGGAATTGCCATCGGTACAGGAGGCGATGCTCGACCTCCAGGATCGTATGGCAGCTGCGATCGAGACCGATTTCGAGTCCGTGGTTGCGCACTGCTCGCGTTCGGTGGAGGTTGTCGCCTACTTCCTCGGTCTGTTGGAACTCGCGCGATGGGGCATCCTCCGGGTCTCGCAGGACGATCGGCAGGCACCGATCGTGATCGAATACAGCGAAGCGGTTGCATCCGAACGGCTCGAAGCGCTGCTCACCGGAGAGGAACCAGCCTGATGGAGATTCGTAACGCGCTCGAAGCGATCCTGTTCGTGGCGGAGACGCCGATCACGGCACAGGAACTCGCCGAAGTGGTAGAGGCTCCCCACGCAGACGTCGAGGCGACGCTGGAAGACATTGAACGTGAACTCACCGATCGCCAGGGAGGGTTCGTCCTCCGGCAGGTCGGTGGCGGTTGGCGCCTGTACACCGCGCCCGACATGCTGCCCTACGTTGAACGGTTCGCCGCATCGGAACGAGCGACCAGACTCTCAAACGCGGCGCTCGAAACCCTCGCCGTGGTCGCGTACAAGCAACCCGTGTCACGCGGGCAGGTCGCCGAGGTGCGAGGCGTCGACTCCGAACGGGCGCTGCATACTCTTGAACGGAGAGGCCTCGTCCGTGAGATCGGCACCGCACCCGGGCCGGGTCAGGCGATCCTCTACGGCACAACCGAACTGTTCCTCGAGAAGCTGGGGGTCAACACTCCTCAGGATCTCCCGCCGCTCGCCGATCACGTCCCTCCGGCCGAGATCGTCGAGACCCTTGAGCGGCCATTCCGACCGGAGGGATCATCGAACGACTCCAGAAGCTGATCGGCCGTTCCGGTTTCGTCTCTCGTCGCCATGCCGAGGTTCTGGTAGCGAAGGGTCGCGTCACCGTCGACGGCGAGCCTGCGCATCTCGGACAGAAGGTCGATCCCGAGACTGCTCGAGTGGAGATCGACGGTGTGCCGCTCCCGATCGCACCGGATTTGACTTACTTCGCCGTCTACAAGCCGGTGGGGACGGTCAGCACTGCAGAGGATCCGCAGGGGAGGCCGACGGTCGTCGCTCTGGTCCCAGATGGGCCGCGGGTCTACCCGGCGGGCCGTCTAGACGCCGACTCCGAAGGCCTGATGGTCCTGACGAATGATGGAGATCTCACACTCAGGATCACGCATCCGAGGTTCGGTGTGCACAAGACCTACGTCGTCCTGGTCAGCGGTGTCGTGGAGGCAAAGACGATCCGCCGACTGACGAGCGGTGTCGATCTGGAAGATGGTCCGGCTCGTGCCGTGTCGGCTCGTATCGTGGATCGTTCCGGCGACACCTCACTCATCGAGATCACCATGGGCGAGGGGCGGAAGCGGATCGTTCGCCGGATGTTCGACGCCGTCGGCT
This sequence comes from Actinomycetes bacterium, assembly GCA_023336855.1. Taxonomy (GTDB): domain Bacteria; phylum Actinomycetota; class Acidimicrobiia; order Spongiisociales; family UBA5794; genus JAHEEL01. The sequence goes on along the minus strand of JAMBLK010000095.1, from coordinate 3,712 downwards.
ACCCGGTTCAGAGGCTCGTTCGCACCTCGATCGGTCCATTGCGGGACACATCACTGTCCCCGGGGCAGTGTCGCCCGCTCACGATCGAAGAGATCCGGGCGTTGTACCAAGCGGGAGAGGAGGTGCCAGATGGAGGATCAGAGGAGGATTGAACCCGCCGGACGAGTGTTCAAGACCGGCGTCAAGATCCCGGGGGACAAGTCACTGTCGCACCGTGCGCTCGTGTTTGCCTCACTCGCAGAAAGTGAGAGTGAGATAACGGGTCTCGCTCCCGGCCTTGACGTTGGTACGACCGCTACCGCACTCGGACGACTCGGCATGCAACGCACGGGAGACCGATTCGCGCCGGCTGAGCGACTGACGGAGCCAGGCGGTCCCGTCGATTGCGGTAACTCCGGGACAACGATGCGTCTGCTCGCCGGCAGCCTCGCCGCCTCCCCATTCCGGGTCACGCTCACCGGCGATGCCTCGTTGCTCTCCCGTCCGATGGGACGCCTCGTGGCACCCCTCGGAGCCCTCGGATTGGAGCTCGTCACGCAGGAGGACGGCACCGCACCGATCACCACCGGCAGGGCTTCTCTCGTCGGAGCAGATATCAACATTGACGTCGCTTCAGCTCAGGTGCGCACTGCTTTCGAACTGGCGGCGATCCAGGCGGACGGACCGTCAACGATCGATAGCCCGCCGGGGTACCGGGACCACACGGAACGGTGGCTCGAGGCGTTCGGTCTCGGAACCGCGGGCGAGGGCACGAAGATGCGCATCGCTCCCGGCCGGATCCCGGGAGCCCACTACGACATCCCCGGCGATCCGTCGAGTGCCGCATACCTCTGGGCGAGCGCAGCCCTGGTGGAAGGCGCACACGTCGTCACCCCCGGCATCTCTCTCAACCCGGGCCGTGTCGGATTCCTGACGATCCTCGAAGCGATGGGCGCCACAGTGCACGGTGAGGTGACGGGGTCGATCCACGGTGACGTCGTCGGGACCGTGTCCGTGACGGGTGGGGAGTTGCAGGCAGTTGAAGTCTTCGGGAATACGGTGGCGGCGGCTATCGATGAACTCCCTCTTGTCGCCGTGCTCGCAGCGTACGCGGACGGTGTCACGATCGTTCGCGAGGCATCCGAGTTGCGCGCAAAGGAGAGCGATCGGATCGCGAGTACGACCGGGATGATCCGAGCGTTGGGCGGGGGAGCGGAACCGACTGAAGATGGCTTCGCCATTATCGGCACCGGCTCTCTCGACGGAGGCACCGTCGATGCTGCCGGTGATCACCGGATAGCAATGACAGCGGCCGTGGCCGCCACGGCGGCGGACGGCCCCGTGACAGTTCGCGGGGCATCAGCGGCGAACGTATCCTGGCCGTCGTTCTACGAGACTCTGGAGGCAGTGTGGTCATCGCAGTAGACGGACCGGGAGGCGTCGGTAAGTCCACGGTTGCGAATCGCGTGGCGGAGGCCCTGGAGCTTCCACATCTCGACACAGGATCCACCTACAGAGCGGCCGGCCTGACAGCGCTCCGCATGGGAGCTCCTCTCGACGACAGCGACGCTGTCCTCGCTGCAATCGCTGGTGTGGACATATCGATCGTTGAAGGAGTCGTCAGCATTGATGGTGCCGACGTCACAGAGGACCTGCGAAGAGACGAGGTCACCAAAGCATCGAGCGTTGTCGCAGCGCATCCCGACGTGCGTGAGCGCATCGTTGCACTCCAGCAAGCGTGGGTGGCAAAGCGCGGCGGCTCGGCCGTCGTTGAAGGGCGTGACATCGGAACCGTGGTCTTCCCCGATGCGCCCGTGAAGATCTACCTGACCGCACGGCCCGAGATCCGGGCGGCACGCCGATCAGGTGATGCCGAAGCGGCCGACAAGTCCGAAGATCAGATCGCCGCAGAGCTGGCAGCCAGGGACCACAGAGATTCCAGCCGAAAGGCCTCGCCACTGAGACCTGCAGACGATGCGGAGATCATCGACACAAGTGATCTGAGCATCGACGAGGTCGTGGAGCGGGTGCTCGCACTTGTCGATGCAGTCGGTAGACGGTAATCGGTACTCGGCAGTCGGTCTTGCCGGCAGCTGGTAGCTGGCAGCTGGCGGCTCTTCCTCAGTCACTCAGCTACTCAGCTACGACCACCCGACGGCGTCACACACCCAGAAGGGCCAGCGCCTCACTCGCGTCCCACCCGCGATCGTCTTCGAGTGGGCCCTGGGCACCCGGGTTCGGGGCGGCGAACGCTCCTTCCACGAGAGCTTGCATCGTCTTGACGAATGTGCGGAGACGCGGGGGAAGCGGGAAGTATTCGTCTTCGTCGGTGACTCGAACGATCTCAACGGACCCGCCGGGTGCAACCGCCTCGATGACCGCTCGCACGCGCTGATCCGGAGCCGATGCACCGGCCGTCACGCCGACGAGTTCATCATCGCTGAACCAGGAGGGATCGACGTCTTCGGGACCGTCGACCCGGTAAGCCCGGACGCCGGCCATTCGGGCGACCCGGACGAGTGCCTGGGTGTTGGACGAGTTCTCAGATCCGACGACGAGGATGACCGAAGCCGTTTCGGCGAGGCGCAAGATCGCCGTCTGCCTGTTCGTCGTGGCGTAACAGAGGTCGCTCTTTCTCGCCGTCTCAAGCCCGGGGAAGCGTTCGTCGGCATCGGCCAGGACGCCCTCCCACTCGTAGAGTCCGAGGGTCGTTTGAGCAAGGAGCGCCACCTTGGTCGGGTCACTCGGGTCGAACGAGCGCAATCCTTCGACGGGGTCGACCAGCGTGGCAGCAATCGGAGCCTCGGCGATCGCACCGATCGCCTCGTCGTGGCCTTCATGGCCCACGTAGATGATGTCGTAGCCGCGATCGGACATGCGCCGCATCTCGTGATGCACCTTCGTGACGAGGGGGCACACGGCATCGATCATCACCGCTGCCCGATCCTCGGCTGCGGCAACCACATCGGGTGCTGAGCCGTGGGCGGACAACATGATGGGGCTACCCGGCGGGACATCCGCAACGTCGTTGACGAAGACGACGCCGGCCCGCTCGAACGCATCGACGACGGCAGCGTTGTGGACGATCTCGTGGTAGCAGTAGACGGGAGGCTCGAAGGTCTGGACCATCCACGTCAACGCCTTAATCGCCATCTCAACGCCGGCGCAGAAGCCGCGCGGCTCGGCAAGCAGTACCTGTGGGCTCATCGGAGCGAGCATAGAGGGCGTCGGGTCTGGAGATCGCACGGGTACCATCGTCTGCGATGTCCAATCCCACTGTTATCGAGATCGTTGGCGACAGCCCGGCCGCTGAGGCGGGGTTGTCGATCGGTGATGAACTGATCGCCGTGAACGGCGTCGTTCCGTCTGACGTGATCGAGTATCAGCAACTGATCGACGACCCAGATCCCGAGATCACGATCCGAGGGAAGGGCGGGGACCGGACGATCCGACTTGACAAGAGCGCAGGCAAGCCCCTGGGGATCAGGCTCTCGTCATCGATTTTCGATCGGGTCCAAACGTGCGACAACCACTGCGAGTTCTGCTTCATCTACCAGCTTCCGCCGGGCATGCGTGAGTCGCTCTACCTCAAGGACGATGACTATCGGCTCTCATTCCTCTACGGGAACTTCACGACGCTGACCCGCTTCACCGAACTCGACCTTGCCCGGGTCGTCGAGGAACGACTCGGCCCCCTCTACGTCTCGATCCACGCGACCGACCCCGAGGTACG
>JAMBLK010000094.1 GCA_023336855.1 Actinomycetes bacterium | reverse complement strand
GATGTCGTCATCATCGGATCCGGGTTTGGGGGGAGCGTCTCTGCTCTGCGGTTGACCGAGAAGGGGTACCGCGTCGGGGTTCTCGAGGCCGGTCGCCGCTACCGGACCGGTGACTTCGCAGAGACGAATTGGGACGTGAAGCGATTCATCTGGGGCCCCCGCTTCGGACTGTATGGCATCCAACGCCTCGATCTCCTCAGCAACGTGCTGGTCCTCTCAGGCGCCGGAGTGGGTGGAGGTTCCCTCGTCTACGCCAACACGCTCTACGAACCACACCACGCGTTCTTCACCGACCCCCAGTGGCGTGCCGTCACCGACTGGAAACGGGAACTCGCCCCCTTCTACGCCCTCGCGAAGAGGATGCTGGGTGTCACTGAAGCGAACGCCGACACCCCGGCCGACGATGTGATGCGCCAGGTCGCAGATCGCCTCGGCGTCGCAGATACGTTCCAACCAACCCCGGTGGGCGTCTTCCTCGGCGAAGCCGGTGTCGAAGTCGAGGACCCGTACTTCGGAGGGGTCGGCCCCCGCCGTGCGGGATGTACCAGCGTCGGCGCCTGCATGATCGGGTGCAACCAGAACGCCAAGAACACACTCGATAAGAACTACCTCTATCTCGCGGAGCAAGGCGGGGCCGTCATCCACCCCGACACGGAGGTGACAGACGTTGAGGAACTCGCCGACGGCCGATGGCGCATCACCACCCAACGTCCCGGACCGATCAAGGGAAGCGACCGCAAGGTGTTCTTCGCGAGCCAGGTCATCTTCTCTGCCGGGGCTTTGGGGACGACGCGCCTCCTCCTCACTCTGATGGACCGCGGTCGCCTCCCCGACATCTCCGAACAAGCGGGGCAACTCGTTCGCACGAACTCGGAGGCGATCCTCGGTGCAGTTGCGCGGGGTACCGACGTCGACTATTCGCAGGGCGTGGCGATCACCTCGTCGATTCACCCGGAACCGCACACCCACATCGAACCGGTGCGGTATCCAAAGGGGAGTTCGGTGATGGGTCTGCTCGCAACCATTCTCACCGAAGGTGGCCCGGGCATGCCACGCCCGCTCCGATACCTGGGAAACATGGTGTTTCACCCGATCCAGTGGACCCGATCGATGTCGGTGCGCAAATGGGCGGAGCGATCCGTGATCCTCCTCGTGATGCAGAGCTACGACAACTCGTTGCGACTGTTCCGCAAGCGTGGCGTTTTCGGTACCCGCGTCGTTTCCCGCCAGGGCCACGGTGAACCGAACCCCACGTACATCCCGATCGCCAACGAGGTGGCCCGCATCGCTGCCGAAGCCATGGGGGGCGACCCCATGAGTTCGATCAACGAGGTCGTGTTGAATCGGCCGACGACCGCCCACATCCTCGGTGGTGCTGCGATCGGATCAGATCCATCAACCGGTGTGATCGACGGATACCACCGGGTATACGGCCACCCGGGTCTTCACGTCGTCGACGGGGCGGCAGTCGGTGCGAATCTCGGCGTGAATCCGTCGCTGTCGATTACGGCGATGGCCGAACGGGCGATGTCAATGTGGCCGAACAAAGGTGAACCGGATCCGCGACCGTCGCCCGAGTCCGTCTACGAACCGGTCCCCCCGGTATCTCCAAACAACCCCGCCGTCGATCCGAACCTCTGGAGTCTGGCGTAGAAAACGGCACGATACGGCCGTTTTCTACGCCAGACTCCAGCTACGAGGCGAGCCAACCCAGGACGCTGTCGATCACGTCGGGATCGTGGAGGAGGTCGAAGTGATGCTTGCTTCCGATGACAACGGCGTTCCTCGGTTCAAGATGGCGCCCCCCGGTACCGCTTCCCGGCCGAACGACCAGATCACCCACAGCCGCCCCTACCGGATGGGTCCGATCCGATGTCACGACGGCAGCGACGAAGTGATGGTCGATCCCGGATGGCAGGGAGTGATCGCCGACCGTGTTACGCAGCAGCCCATCCGGATCGACACCTCTCCAGTCATCCTCAACGATCGCTCCGAACCTGAGATCCTTGATCCCGACACTGCGCTCGTTCACGAATTTCGCAAGAGGCCTGGTCACGGGAGTCACACCGAGACCCCATGAAGCCACGTTGGCGAGCTTCTCGAGCGGTGAGCCTCGATGCGGCGCGCTCACCGTCACGATGTTGTCGACGTCGTCGATCCATCCGTGACCGGCGGTGCGACCGGCCTCGCAGGCACTGCGGACGACCAGGCCACCCATCGAATGGCCGACAAGGGCGATCGACTGCACAGGCACCGGCCAATCCGTACGGATGTCCTCGAGCAAACAGCTCAGCAACGCTCCGTTGTCCGACACTCGCAGCCCCGAGTTGTACCGGATCGAGACAGGAGTGAGACCGGGCGCGTTCTCGAGTGCCTGCACCAGACCGGGTTCACTGTCGGTGCCGGACCAACACTGCTCTGTCTCGACGAGTCCGTGCACCAGCACGACCAGGCGTCCCGTTGCATCCGGGAAGGCCACAGCCAGATCCGGGCCAGCCGTGACCGGTGCTCCCTCACGGTCGCGGATGGCCATCGTGATCTCCAGCCGATCCCGGTGTCGGCCGAGATCGTCACCCCACAGGCCGTTCACGAACGCCCGGACTGGATCCGCCCTGCTCGGCCCAATTGTGATCAACTCGTCGAGACCCAACCCCACGGCATCGGCGCTGAGGCGCACAGATCTGTAGGCCGCGGTCACCGCCGTGTCGTGCGCTTTCCGGATCGGCTCACCGACAGCTCCGAACGGACCGAACCAGCATCCGGCGATGACTCGATGCATCGCCTCGACCGGTGCTGCTACTCGCTCCGTGGCAAGCGCCAGAGCGCTGCCGACGTTGTGTGCTGGTCGGATCTCGATCACTCAGGCGACGATAGCCCGTAGTGGTCGATTCACCCTCCGGACATGGCGACCGGGGAGAAGGCGCGAATCTCGATGGCGCCGGTGTTGCCACCCGTGGTGTCTTGGACTTCGAATCGGAGGATCTGGGCCGTGAACGAAATCTCGTTGAACACAGGGTTGGCGGGATTGCCTGCGACGAACGGTCCGAAGCGTTCGCCGTCATCGACCACAACGAAGAATGTCTCGGTGGTGGCAGAGCCATCGGTCATTGTCCTGGTGAGGAACTCCACTCCTGCGACCTCCTGTGCAGAGCCCAGGTCGATGGTGACGAACGCCTCGTCGGCATCGCCGGCGCTTGACCACTCGGTGTTGAGGTCACCGTCGAATGCGTTCGCTCCTGCCCACGATGCGCTGAACTCGCTGCTGACTTCGATGACGGTTGCTCCCTCTGCGACGTTCACGCCGTGCTCGGCGGCCGCGTCATCGGGGATGGTGTTATCGCTCGCCGGCAGGGTGAATGTCATCAACTCGCTCTGGTACAAGGTCCCGTCCGCTGTAGATCCCTGCAAACGATAGAAGTAGGTCTGACCGGCCTCAGCTCCCGGGAGCAAGACGTTGTGTTCGACGATGCCGGTGCCATTCATGTCCAGCGAGTTATTGAAGTTGCCGAGGTCCTCGGTCTCACCCCAGACGATCGCGCAGATCATGGGTTCGGTTGTATCGACCCGCAAGATCCCCCTGCCGGGGAACGTGGGATCGTTCTCGAAGGTGGCCTCGGTGGCCTGGACCTCGGAGAATGGCCGCACCGATGTGCTCTCGTCCGCTCCCCCCGAACATGCCGCAACGAGGAGAGCGAAAGCCCCCACACCGATGATCAGATTCGTTTTCCTCATGATGATGCCCCTGCTGGCTCGATGACGCCTACCGCCCGGGTGGTGACCACCTCTCAAGGGGTATGACGCGTGTCAACACGCAGCGGTCACATCAAATTCCCTGCGCGATCTTCACCGAGCGCTTCGAGCAACTACCTTCGTATGGCATCCTGCGGAACGTCTTGGTCGCCGGTCAGAGCTCCTTCCATACGAATTTGACACCGGGGTCGTCGGGGCTGCTCTGGATCTGGTATCCCATCGCCTTGACCATGTCGAGCATCCGGTGGTTCTCAGAGAGGACCTCGCCTTCCATCGTGTCGAGCCCGCGGGAGAGGGCGATCTCCATGAGTCGCTTGAGCATCCGCTGCCCGATCCCGTGACCACGCATCTCTTCTGAGATCACCAGAGCGAATTCGCAGCTGGTGCGATCCGGGTTCGTCACATATCGAACGACACCGTGCTCGACCTCGCGGCCATCTTCCTTGGTCGTGGCGATCAACGCCATCTCCCGGTCGTAATCGATCTGAGTAAACCTGACGAGCATCTCTGGCGTCAGCTCGTCGAGCGCGTGCATGAACCGGAAGTACTTCGCCTCGTCCGACAGATCCCTGACGAAGTCCGCTTCGATCTCGGCATCTTCCGGCCGAATAGGCCGGATCGTCACATCCGTGCCATCCGGGAGTTGGAAGTGCGTCTCCAGATCCGACGGGTATGGGTGAATCGCCATGTGATGGTACGGGTCGGTCGACGGACGTGGGACACCGACAGCGATCCGCGCATCCACCGCCACGACACCATGTTCATCGATAAACAGGGGATTGATGTCCATCTCTTGGAGCCAGGGAAGCTCACACGTCATGTTCGACACCCGCAGCAACACATCGACCAGAGCATCGATGTTGGCCGCCGGCAAGTTCCGGAAGTCTCCGAGCAGCCCTGCGATCTTCGTACGCGAGATGAGATTCTTCGCGAGACGCTCGTTGAGCGGCGGAAGCGCCACAGCGACGTCTTCCATCACCTCGACCCAGGTCCCGCCGAACCCGAAGCTGATCACAGGTCCGAACACGGGATCTTTCATGACCCCGATCATTACCTCTCGAGCACTCGGTGCGCGACGCATCTGCTCAACCGTTACGCCCTGAAGATCGGCCTCCGGGCGGGCCCTATGGACCCTCGCCATCAGATCGACGTAGGCGCCGCGCACATCCGTCGCATTCTGAATGCTGAGCTCGACACCGCCAACGTCGGACTTGTGCGAGATGTCCTCCGAGTAGATCTTCATCGCCACCGGGAATCCCATCGACACGGCAAGGATCAAAGCCTCTTCGGCAGATCGAGCGATGCCGTTACGGACGGTCGGAATGCGGAACGCATCGAGGATCGCCATCGATTCGGGCTCGGTCAGTACGCTCCGTTTCGAGACAAGGGCACTTTCGATGATGAGACGGGCGGCCTCCGTGTTGGGTTCCTCGTGATGGAGCGACAGCCGTTCCGGCGTCTGCAACAGGAGCTTCTGGTTGGACCGGTAGGAGGCGAGGTAGTGGAACGCATCGACCGCCGCCTCCGGTGTGTTGAAGGTCGGTATTTTCGCTTGACTAAACGCCTGGCGTGCGGCGTTGACCTGGGGGCCGCCCATCCACGAGGCAATGATCGGCTTCTCATTGTGATCGGCTGCGGCAACCACCGCCTCCGCTACTTCGAGGGGCCGGGTCATCGCCTGCGGAGTGAGGATGACGAGTACCCCGTCGACGTCGGGATCCTGGAGACAGATGTCGATGGCCTCCTCGTAGCGCTCGGGCGGGGCATCCCCGATGATGTCCACCGGATTGCGACGAGACCACGTCGATGGCAGCGCCGCGTCGAGACGATCGATCGTCTCCTTACCGAGTTCGGCCAGTTCGAGGCGAACGTCTGCGAAGTGGTCGGCAGCGAGAACCGCGGGCCCACCGGCGTTGGTGACGATCGCGATCCGATTGCCGCTGCTCCGATAGCGTGACGACAGCGTGCCTGCAGCAGCGAAGACCTGGCTGATGGTATCTACCCGCACGACACCCGACCGACTGACTGCCGCGCTGAAGGCTTCGTCTCCGCCGACGAGGGCCCCCGTATGCGACATCGAAGCGGCAGCTCCTTCGGAGTGACGACCGGCCTTGATGACGATCACGGGCTTCGCCCGGGCGGCGGCGCGCATCCCGCTCATGAAGAGTCGCGCGTCCTGCACGCCCTCGATATACAGGATGATGCTCTGCGTCTTCGGGTCCGATGCGAGGTAGTCGAGAATGTCTCCGAAACCGAGATCGGCCCCGATGCCGGTGGAAACGACGGCGGAGAATGCGACGTCACGGTTCTCCGCCCAGTCGAGAATCGCCGTGCACAGTGCTCCGGACTGAGACACCAGTGCGATGCCGCCGTCGGCTGCGTTGTTGTTGCCGAACGTCGCGTTCAAGCCGATGCTCGGGCGTATGAGGCCGAGGCAATTCGGACCGAGGAACCGGATCCCGTATGAGCGTGCCAGGTCCACAACCTTCCGCTCGAGCGCCCGGCCCGGCCCGCCGACCTCGCGGAAACCGGCCGACAAGATGATCATCGCTTTGATGCCGTGCTTGCCACAGTCCTCGACGATGGCCGGTACGGTCGTGGCGGGGGTTGCCACGATGGCGAGGTCTATGGGCCGGTCGATCGACTCGAGGTCGGCGTATGCCTTGTGGCCCTGGACCTCATCGCGGACGGGATTGATCGCGTAGATCTCACCTTCGAAACCGCCCTCCAGCAGGTTCCTGAAAACGATCTCACCGACGGAGTCGATGCGGTCGCTGGCACCGAACATGACGACCGATTTCGGTGAGAAGAGTGCGGTCAGATAGTGCGGGCGCATGAGCGTTCTCTTTCCTGTCGTGTCCGAGTTCGTACGGTCAGGATGACAGCATCGTCCGCCGCCGGTGTCCACGCTAGAGGCACACGACACCCTCGCCCGCCCCTCCTTAGGCGTCCGGCGTAGAAAACCACCGCCGGATACTGCCGAAATCTACGCCAGACTTCTGGAGGTGGTGTCGTCGCCGGCGTCTCTGAACACGTCGAGCAGGAGGCCGATCTCGACAGCTTGTTCACGGGGGTGGCGGAGGGTGGCGGAGGTGCTCAGCATGTAGCGGTTGCGGCGACCGACCTTCTCGTGGGTGAGATAGCCGCCCTCTTCGAGTTCGGCGATGATGCGCTGTGTCGAGCGTTCGGTGATACCGGCCATGTCGGCAAGGTCTCTCACACGACTGTCGGGGTTCTGCGAGATCAGGATCAGCACCCTTGCGTGGCTGGTGAGGAATGTCCACGTACGCCGGTCGTTGTCGGTCAATGCCTTCTCTATCTCTGCGATTCAGTGTTCACCGTGAATGCCAAGACAAGATCGCACTCGCTCCTAGACGTGACATTCATTTCATGATATATATAGCACTGAAGGGGAGTATCCCCAAATCAGCACAGTCGTCAATACGGCCCACCGGGCCCGGCGTGCTGGGCCTCCCCCGGGGCGGGAGAGACCTTCACGAAGAAGTGAAGTGTTCTCTCAACGGATCCGGAGGCCGCGATGGCTACCCGCACCAACCGCTCCAGAGCGGGACTCCTTGTCTGTCTCGCCGACCCCCTGTCCGATAGTCGCGGCTGGTCCGCGCGATGTGCCGAGGCATCTTGCGAGTCCTCCGATCACGTCGAGGATTCGATCCAAGAAGATCGCGACGCTGCATCTCCAAGACGGATTCCGCGGTTCTTCTTCATAGGGATGCGCCGCGAAGAAACGGCAGAAAGGCCGACTCTGCCGGACGAGATTTCGAGACCAAAGAAAACACCGGAAATGGCCGGTCAAGTGAGGAAGGGGTGAAGTGATGGACAGGTTCAAGAACATCCTGGTTGCAACGGCTCCAGGACATCTGGATCCGCTAACTCTCCGTGCCGCTGTCGAACTCGCGGACGCCAACAACGCCCGTCTGACGGTGATGGACGTGGTGGCGCCGCTGCCTGCGTGGAGAAAGAAGATGAACGTGGAAGGTCGTGTCATCGACATCGAGGCAGAGTTGCTGCACGACCGGGAGGAGCAACTCCGACGCCTCCTCGATAACACACAGAGTGGTCCAAACGTCGAGGTCGTCGAGACGGTCGGTGAACCGTTCCTCGAAGTGATTCGGCGTGTCCTGGCCGAAGGGCACGATCTCGTCATGGTTGGCGAACCGGTAGCGGAAAAGCCGGATGAGCCGCACCTGAGCAGCGGAGTGATGCATCTCCTACGCAAGTGCCCGGTCCCGGTGTGGGTGATGCGCTCGGGTCGAGTCAACAACCGGCGGGTCTTGGCTCTGGTCGATCCGGACCCGGACGATCCAATCCGTGACGGATTGAACGATCTGATCATGGAACTGGCGACCTCACTGGCCCACCGCAAGGGTTGGGAACTTCACATCGGGCACGCTTGGACTCTTGCCGGCGAAGCGACGCTTCGCTCGTCCCCGTATGTCGGGCTGACGGGAGCGATGGTCGACGTCATGGTCCGGGACACCGAGGCCATCCGGCTGGGGCAGCTCGACATGCTGGCGATCCGCCATGTGACGGAGACAGAACGCGCGATCCACATGGTTGCCGGCGCACCCGGCGTGGTACTGCCCCGCTTGGCGGATCGTCTCGACGTCGATCTCGTCGTCATGGGCACCGTCGGACGAACCGGACTGAGCGGCCTGATCATGGGAAACACCGCCGAAACCATCCTCCGATCGGTTCGCTGCTCCGTGCTGGCGGTCAAACCCAAGGGCTTCGTCACTCCGGTCAAGCCGGCGCGACGCTCCCACCGAACCGGCAAGGAGTCGTCATAGAAACCGGCGCCTACAAAGGGACCCCTCGTGCCTGCTGACTCGCTCACCGAGAACTTGGCACGGTCGACCGTCGCTGGGCTCACATCGGCGGAGGCAGCAGCGCGGCTCGAGGAGGTCGGGGCCAACGTGCTGCCCGAGGCTCGGAAGACACCGTGGTGGGAGCGAGTCCTGTGCCAGTTGCACAACCCGATCATCTATATCTTGTTGTTCGCGTTGGCTTTCGACGCGGTGGTCTGGACGATCGAGGGGATGCACGGGTGGCCGATCGAGTCGATCGCGATCCTCGCGATCCTCGCGTTCAACACCATCATGGGGGTTTGGCAGGAGTACCGGGCCGAGGACGCCCTGGCCCGTCTGAAGGAACTCGCCGCACCATACGTGTGGGTCCGACGCGATGGGCATCTGACCCACATCCCGGCCGCCCAGTTGGTCCCGGGTGACCTGATTCGGGTGGAATCGGGAGATCGGATCCCCGCCGATGGGGAGGTCACCAGCGAGCAGGGCTTGATGGTCGACGAGTCGATGCTGACCGGGGAGTCGGTACCCATCGAACACGCTGTTGGAGAAGACGTTTTCTCAGGGACGCTTGCCGTTCGCGGCCTTGCCTGGATCGTGGTGATCAGGACCGGATCCAAGTCCGCGATGGGACGGATCGCCGGTATGTTGGCTGGCGTCGAAGTCGAAGTCACCCCACTCGAACGCCGGTTGACACACTTCGGTCATCGCATCGCCCGTTGGGTCGCCGCCCTTGCAGTGGTGCTGGTGGTGGCCGGTGTCGGGATCGAGGGTATCGACCGGGTCGATGAGGCATTGCTGTTCGCGGTCGCGGTGGCGGTTGCGGCGGTACCGGAGGGTCTGCCGGCTGTCTTGACCTTGACGCTTGCCCTCGGTACCGAACGGATGGCGTCGCGCAAAGCAGTGGTCCGACGCCTCGCAGCGGTGGAGACGCTTGGTTCCGTCACGGTGATCGCCACGGACAAGACCGGAACCCTCACCGAGAACACGATGACGGTTCGCAACCTGGATTCCCCCGACGAAGACCGAGCACTCCTCGCGATGGTGTTGGCCTCCAACGCGGAACCCGACGGCGGCTCAGGCGATCCACTCGAAGTCGGACTCTATGGCTACGCCATGGACCGCGGGGTTGATCCCGTTAGCACGCGGGTTCGCTTCCAGCGCCAATCGGTCCGATCCTTCGATTCGGCATGGAAGTACATGAGGGTCACCGTTCTCGAAGACGGCGACCCGGTCTCGTATCTCAAGGGCGCCCCCGAAGTGTTGCTGGAGCGCAGCAATCTCACTTCGAAAGAACGATCGATATGGGCGGCGAAGATCAACGACGCCGCAGCAGGCGGTAGCCGGATGCTCGCGTTGGCATGGGCGCGTGGCGAAGCGGAGGTCGGCGTCGAGTGGCTCGGCACCGTCGCCTTGTGGGACCCCCCAAGAGCCGAAGTACCAGGCGCCATCGACGCTACACAGCAGGCAGGCATTCGCGTCCAGATGGTCACAGGCGACCACCCCGCCACCGCCAGGGCGATCGCCGACGCCGTCGGAATCGCGGCCGACACGGTGGTGACCGGAGAAGAACTGGACCGAATGAGCAGCGAACAACTGGCCCGGAGCGTGCGCGACGTCGGTGTCTTCGCTCGCGTCAGCCCCGAACACAAGCTCGCTCTGGTCGAAGCCCACAAGGCGAACGGTGAGATCGTGGCGATGACCGGAGACGGCGTCAACGACGCCCCGGCGTTGAAACGGGCGGACATCGGCGTCGCCATGGGATTGCGAGGGAGCGACGTAAGTCGCGAGGTTGCCGACCTCGTGCTCCTCGACGACAACTTCGCCACCATCACCGCCGCGGTCGAAGAGGGCCGCAGCATCTACGCCAACATCGTCAAGTTCATCCGCTTCCTGTTCTCCACCAATGTCGCACTCGTGCTGTTGATCGTGATCGGTGTCACGGGTGCCGCGGTGCTCGATCTGCGAGACGACTTCGGGAATCTCCTGGTCCCGCTCCTCGCGGTTCAACTCCTGTGGATCAACATCATCGCCGACGGCCCACCGGCCCTCGCTCTCGGAATGGATCGCAACCCCGGGATGATGTTGCAGCGTCCTCGCCCACCGTCGGCGCCGCTTCTCACCCGGACGGGCGTCCGATTCATCCTCACCACTGGAGCGCTCAAGGCCGCGATGGGTGTCTTGTTGTTCTTCTCACTCCCAGCACTCGCCTTCTCGGGGAGCACCACGCAGACCGCCGTCTTCCTCTATGAATCCCTGGCCCAACTGGCCTTCGTCTATCCGGCACGCCGGATCACGAGCAGATCCCTTCCGAACCGGACACTCAACATCATCATCATCGCCAGCGTTGCACTCCAGGTGCTCACGATCACCGTTCCGGGACTCCGCACGATGCTCGGACTCGTCCCCCTGGATGGACAGGTCCTTGCTCTTGTCGTCACCGCCCTGGTCGTCACCGTCGCCGGTGCGGAGACCTGGTCACGTCGAATGGCCCGAAGGGAGGACATGTCATGAGATACCCGCACATGCAAGCCGGTTCGATCCCCGGATCCGCCGGCACGACCCTGACCCAAGATCCTCGAAGGGAGGCGCACATGATCGAACGTACACAGAACACCATCCTGGTCGGTGTCGACGGATCCCCGAATGCTGGGATCGCAGCGGCATGGGCCATTGAAACCGGACGCCGACTCGACGCACCCGTCGAGGCCGTAGCGGCATGGACGGAGGTACCCCCGCCCTACATGGACCATGTCGACGAACACGTCGCAGAGATGAATGCCCACGTCGCGGAGATCATGACCCAAGCCCTCGACGCCGACGGACTCAAAGGCATCAACGTCACCGCCGTTCAGGGACCGATCGCAGAGGTGCTTCTCAACACAGCCGAGGAGCTAAACGCAGCAATGCTGGTCGTCGGGACGCGAGGTCTTGGACCGTTGTCGGGCTTGCTGCTTGGCTCCATCAGCCGGCGCCTCCTCTTCACCACCCATCGACCTCTCATTGTCGTGCCACGCCGAGAGCCCCCCGATCCGCTGACGGCGACCCGAGTCGTTGTAGGTGTCGACTGTTCAGCAGTTGCCGAACGCGTTCTGTCGTGGTCGGCCAGGTTCTGTGCAACTCTGGGCGTGCCGGCCACGATCGTTCGCTGTGCGTCCCCCGGATGCGAGAGGCCTCCAGGACTCGTCGACCATGTCAACGGACGCGTGAGGTCCACCACCGAAGAGGCGCTCGGGGAGTTCCGCAATCTCGGTGTGGACTACTCGATCGCCGTAGCCCACTGCGATCCGCGCGTCGCTCTCGTCGAGAAGGTGGCAAGCGACCAAGCCGGCCTGATCGTGATCGGATCCCGGGGCGAGGGCCAGTTCCGCGGACTCGGGGGCACCGCCTCGTATCTCGCCCGGCACTCCCCCGTCCCACTCGCCGTCATTCCCTGACACACCAAAGGAGGCCAAAGGAGCACACCGCAGAGGGTGTAAGGAGGTCAGGAATCGACATCGGGCATCATCGAGCAACGTGTG
>JAMBLK010000093.1 GCA_023336855.1 Actinomycetes bacterium | reverse complement strand
GGGTCGGGTAGTTCCAAGGGGTCGAGCAGTTCCGGTCGATCTGGTGGATCCGGGAAGTCCGGCGGCTACGGCCGTTCGGGTGGATCGGGCAGTTCCAAAGGTTCCGGCGGATCGAGAGGTTCGTCGGGTCGTTCCGGGAGCTCTTCCGGACGGGCGTACGGCAGCGACGACCGCGGTTATCCGAAGCAGGACAAGAAGGCCGAATGGGAAGGTCACCAGACGAAACGCCGGCGTGACCTCCAAGGGGCTGCGGTTGATCTACCCAACTGGATCGTCGAAGCACTCGTTCGTGTCACACCGAAGGATCGGATCGCACCGGCACTCGAAGCACTCGGGGAAGCGTCAGCAGCGATGAACGACGGGCGCTATCACGCGGCCGTGAAGGACGCGAAGCGTGCGAAGAACCTCTCTCCGCAGGATTCAACGATACGGGAGACACTCGGCCTCTCCGCCTACCGGATCGGCGACTGGGACACGGCGCTTGCCGAACTCCGCGCATATCGGCGTATGGCGGGAGACGCCTCGCACCTGCCCATCGAAATGGACGTCCTGCGTGCGAAGGGTCGCGGCAAGGACGTGAAGTCGGCATGGGACACGCTCCAGAAGGCCGACGTCGCACCCGCTGTCTGGAAAGAGGGGAAGGTCGTCTACGGCTCGTATCTGCTCGACGAAGGCGATGCCGAAGCGGCATGGGAACTCACCGGCCCCGAGCGCGTCGGACCGAACGCTAAGGAGTCCGATCTTCGCGTTTGGTACATCGCAGCACGGGCAGCGGCCATCAACGGAGACACCGACACAGCCAGGAAGATCGCGGACGCCATCGTGATCAACGATCCGTCCTTCCCGGGGTTGGACGCTCTTGATCTGGAGATCGCCCACAGTTCATGAGATGAACTTGGCTTTAGGGTTTCGAACGGGTGGGCGAAGTGTTCGGTGGTGAGTGGGTAAGGCTTCGGGCCGAAGTACGTAGTACGAATCACGTAGTACGACTCGAATTCTCGATCGCCCTGATCCCGGGTCGTCATACGTCATACGTACTTCGTACTACCGCTTGCTGTCTTCCCGGTTGAAGGCGATGACCGCGCCGCCGATCTCTGACGCTCCCCGAATCTGTCACAGCGGCCTCGTACGATCGAGTCCCCCGCACTTCCTCGAAACGAGAGGAGATGTCATGGACCTCAACCTCGTCGTCATCGCAGGGCGACTCGCAGCAGCACCCGAGATCAGGGTGTTCGAAGGGGGATCAACCCTTGTCCGCTATCTCGTAACCACGAGAACGGAGGAGCCCCGTAGGCGGATCGATGTCGTTCCCGCCGTTCTCTGGGACGCGGACGAAGATGCGACCCGCTTCGAACGGGGTGATCGCATATGGATCGCCGGTTCGATCCAACGTCGATTCTGGAGCGACGATCACAGCCGGAGGAGCCGCATCGAAGTAGTAGCGCACCACGTTCAGGGCGGCCTTGAACCGACCTTCGGCCAAGACTCAGCGGTTGAGGCTTCCATGGTGGAGCATCCGACGCCGGTCTAACGTGCACCGTCATGAGAAGAGTTCAGATCGCGTCGGCAACGGGTCTCGCGGCGGCTGCAGGAGCGGCCGTCGCAGACGCGGGCGGGAACGCGATCGATGCGGCCATCGGCGCCTCGATCGCGTCGATGTGCACCGAGATCGGGATCATCGCGCCGGCAGGGAGCGGATTTGTCACGGTGTGGCCGCGTGATGGGGAACCCATCGTGATCGACGGCTATGCAGAGATGCCCGGCCGTGGTCTGTCCCCCGACGAGTTCGGCGGAGGCAAGCGCGAAGTCGAAATGAGCTACGGCGGGCACACCCAGACGATCGTCGGGTGGGGCTCCGTGGCGACACCCGGGGCATTCGCAGCATTCGCCGAAGCCCACCATCGTTTCGGTTCGGTCGAATGGGACGCCATTGTCCGACCAACGGTGAATCTTGTGGAAGCCGGATTCCCCGTCTCACGGGCCTCCGCTGAGTACCTCGATCATGCACATCGTTCGATCTTCGGCTGGGACGACACGAGCCGATCGATCACACACCACGATGACGGGAGCCCCGTCGAAGAGGGGGACGTCATCGACATCCCCCACCTTGCAGACACCCTTCGCTGGGTGGGGGAGGCCGGAGCGTCGGTTCTCTACGAGGGGGAGCTGGGGCGGCGCATGGCGGCGGCCGTTCGCGAAGGCGGAGGAATACTCACCGGAGAGGACCTCGCCTCATACCGGGTCGCGGTTCGAGCCCCGATACGGTTCCAACTGGATGAATGGGAGATCGCAACGAACCCGCCTCCGGCTGTCGGTGGCGTGGTCGCGAGCGCGATCCTTCTCCTCGCTTCGTCGCCCCCGTTCGAGGGATGGGATCCGGGCGAGATCGATCGGATGGCGCGGATCCAGCGAGCGGTGCTGCGCTACCGGTCCGAACACCTCGATGACTACGGCACAAGGGCAGAAGCGGCCGGGCGGCTTCTGTCATGGGCACACGACGGAGATCTGTCCGCCGTGGAGCGATCGCCGAGCACGGTACATACCTCCACAGCCGACACCGACGGCAACGGATGCTCCATCACGCTATCCGCGGGCTACGGCGCAGGGGCTCTGGTCCCGGGGACGGGGATGTACCTCAACAACTCGCTCGGGGAGGTGGAACTCATGTCGGAGGACTACCACGCTCTCACCCCGGGTACTCGCCTGGTCTCGAACATGGCCCCGACGCTGGCTCGCCGCCCCGATGGATCGATTCTGGCGATCGGAAGCCCCGGGGCATCGCGCATCACGACCGCAGTGGCTCAAGTGCTCCTGAACTTCCTGCATCTCGGAATGTCCCTCAGAGAAGCCGTCGAGCATCCGAGGCTGCACGTCGAGGTATTCGGAGGGAAGCCGATGATCGCCCACGAGCCCGGACTTGACGTCCGCTCGCTGGACGACATGACGGCGCGCCGGTTCCCCGATCTGGCGATGTACTTCGGTGGCGTGCAGGCAGCCGTCTACGATCCCATCGCCGGTCTATACGGTGCCGCAGACTCCCGGAGAAGTGGCGACACGGCTCGCGGCGGATTCGACTGACGTGGACTACGAAGACTTCGCTCGCCTGTGCCTCGATCCCGTAAGAGTGGCTGCGCTCGGCCGAGCTGCCGAAGGATCGTTGAACGCCGATGCCCTGAGCCGGGCGATGGACATCCGACGGAGGGATGCTCTGGAAGCGATCGCCGACCTCAGACTCGCGGGCTTGATCGATGTTGATGGTGAAGTGCTGCGCGACTGCCTGCTCAGCATTGCCGCAACGCTGCCGAGGCCCGAGTCCGCTTCCCTCGCCATCACGGCAGGGGATTGGTCGGATGACGAGGTGCGGGTTCTCCGGACGTTCTTCACCGGAGATCGCCTGAGGGAGATTCCCACGCAGCGATCGAAGCGGCGCCTTGTGATCGAGCGGTTGGCGCAAGACTTCGAGCCTGGAATCCGATACGACGAGAGCGCTGTCAATGAGCAGCTCCGAACGTACCACGACGACTATGCGGCGCTCCGTCGCTATCTCGTCGATGAGGGAATCATGACCCGAGCCGAAGGCGTCTACTGGCGGAGCGGAGGACGATTCCCGCCCGACACCGCGGTCGAGTCGCCGACGGCACGGGCCACCTCTGACGAGCCGATCGAGCGTGGTCCGACGCTGCACACGGAGGATCCCGAGATCACACTCGTTCCAACCTCTGCAGCGCATCGGACGGGTCTACTCAAAGCCGCCGACGATGAGCGGATCACGCTCTACATGTTCGACCGGTTTCCCTATCCCTACACGCCCACCGACGCCGATGCCTGGATCGCCATGTGCATGAAGGAGGACCCGCCGGTCAACTTCACGATCCTCGTGGGCGGCGTGGTTGCCGGCGGCGTGGGATGTGAACCCCGCAGTGACATCCTCGGGGGCTCAGCAGAGATGGGTTGGTGGCTTTCCCCCGACTGGTGGGGACGTGGCATCGCGGCGATTGCGG
The DNA here is from genome assembly GCA_023336855.1 of Actinomycetes bacterium. Classification (GTDB taxonomy): domain Bacteria; phylum Actinomycetota; class Acidimicrobiia; order Spongiisociales; family UBA5794; genus JAHEEL01. The sequence goes on along the minus strand of JAMBLK010000093.1, from coordinate 1,047 downwards.
CGAAACGAGTCATCGAATACTGCTTCACGGACCTCGACCTTCATCGCGTCGAGGCCGGAGTGTTCCTGACCAACACGGCCTCGACGAAGGTGGCGGAGAAAGCCGGTTTCGTGTTGGAGGGCATCGCACGCGACGGCTACCTGAAGAACGGTGTCCTCGCCGACCGCCTCGACTACGGCCTCACCCGGTCATCGCTGGAAGCGACAGATTCAACTACGACCTCTGGCTCGCCTTCCACTCCTTCTTCCGGGCCTTGAGGTCGGAGCGATCCTCGGGTGTCTCGATCTCGGAGATGTTGGGCCAGTCCGGCAGGTACGTCTCCCAGCCCGATGGTTGAACGCCGAAGCGCTGCGCCAGGACGGCAAGGTAGATGCGGGCCTTGTACTCGCCGAATCCCGGCATCGCCTTCAACCGTTTCATGAGGGTGGTTGCGTCGTCTACGTCGAGCCAGATCGCCCTGGTGTCGCCGTCGTACTCGGATTCGATGAACTGAGCGACTGTCTGGACGCGCTTCGCCATGTTGCCCGGGAAGCGATGGATCGCCGGCTTCTCCTTGAAGACGGCTTCCAGGGACTCGGGATCGAGTTCGGCGATCTGCGACGGGTCGAGATTCCCGCCGAGGCGCTCCTTCAAACGGTAGGGACCTGCGAATGCCGTTTCGACGGGGATCTGTTGATACAAGACGATTCCTACGAGCAGGGCGAACGGATCCTCCTCCAAGAGGTCGTTCGCCGTCGAATCATCGGTGTACGGAAGCAGGTCGGGCATGGGTGGCTCCTGGTGGGCTGGCCGCACCGTAGGCAGGCTCGGAGCCCAAGGTAGGGTGCATCGAGAAGGGAGACCTATGACCGAACGCATCTATTCGACACAGGCTTACGAGAGGGCGATGGGCGCCATTGTCGTCGACGTGGACCGAGAAGATGGGCGCGTCGTTCTCGACAGGACGGTGTTCTACCCCGGTGGCGGAGGTCAGCCCTTCGACGAGGGTGCGCTCGTTATCGGTGACGACAGTCTCCAGGTAGTCCGTGTGACACAGGATTCGAGGGG
>JAMBLK010000092.1 GCA_023336855.1 Actinomycetes bacterium | reverse complement strand
GAGATCGCCAACACCACCTGACGAAGACCAGAGACCGACGCGACGGGAGGGGCCGCCCAGATGGGCGGCCCCTCCCGTCGCGTCCAAGACCAGTAGCGGAGCAGCGAAAAGCCCGACGCCAGCCACGAGCAAGAGGAGGGCAGTCTCCACCACGTGTAAGCGATGTCCTGAGGGCCCTAGATGTGACAACCCCGAAGGTTGTCCCTGATTGTCACATCTGGGCGTCGGTCACGCACCTCACGTAGTTGTCGATGCGGATGACATCGCCCTGGGGACCGCGCCCTTCGGGGAAGTCGTCGGCGTCGCCGCTCTTGGGGTCGGAGCGTTGGGCACCGGCGCCGTGGACGTCGAGTAGCGTGAGTTCGCCGGTTCGGGGGTCCGTCATCCAGCCAAGGGCCTCTCCGAAGGCGATGTACACCGCACTGCCCCCACCGCCTCCGTCCCGGGCATGGGTGGTTCCCGTCCAGTACGAGCCGGAGTCGGTGTCGCCGCCCTCATCGGTGATCGCCGAGGTCGAGAAGATCGGGTTGATCGCCGCCGAGTCGGTTGTGGAAGGTGACCGGGTGTAGTCGACGATGCTCTGCAACTCCTTTGCGTTGGGCAGGCGCCAGTCGTCGTAGCCACCGGTGTCGAGCGCCGTGCAGTAGCCGAGCGCCTCGGACCAGTCCATCCCGTCGGTGCTGTCGTCCTGTTGCCAGGTAAGTCCGGTTGCGAGATCGCTGACCGTGCCGTCGTTGTTGTCGACGAAGTCGTTCATGCCGTAGTCGGGGTTGTCTCGCACGTAGATGACGAAGTACTCATTCTCGCCGCCTCGAGGATCTGTGATCCCGTATCCCTTGATCCTCCCATCGGCGAAGTTCACGCCGAACATGGTGTCGTCTCCGTTCATCGTGGTCCCGGCGTAGAGGGTGCTCGTGGCCCACTGAGAGTCGATGACCCGCTCCCCGGCGTCGATATTCCCGTACTCAAAAGCGAAGAAGTCAGTGTCGATGAACGGTGTCGCTTCGCAATCGGCCGACTCAAAGCAGCTCACGTCCAGGCCGGAGAAGTCGATCAACGAGTACAGTTCTTTGATCGATGGCAAACGCCAGTCGTCGTACCCGGCCAACTCAAACGAATCGGCAGCTGCGGCGGCCTCGAAGTAGGTCATCTTGTCGCCGGGGTCCCGCTGCCACATCAGCCCTGTGATGTTGTCCGTGACCGTGCCGTCACCGTTGTCCGTATAGGAGGCCTGGGAGCCGTCGTGGGCAGCATCCTGGCCAGAGAAAGCTGCACCATCCGTTGGCTCGGTGATCCATCTTCGTCGTCATAGAACAAGACCTGCCCCGTGTCCACGATCGGATAGGAGAGACCGACGGTGGCATCGTCCGCGATGGTACCGCCGCTCGCTTCGGTTGTCTGGTTTGCGATTGCGTCGGGCACGGTCGTGGAGGAGTCGTTGGCGCCGCCGTCTCCGCAAGCGCTCATACCGGCGACTACCAGCAGGGCCACGATTCAGCCAGCCACGATCCGGCTTCGTTGCTCCGTCATGACCTCTCCTTTGTGAATGCCCACTGAGTATCCATGGGCGCGATGAGATTCGGTGTATGAGGTCGATTCGCTTGCACTCGCTGCCGATTCAGTTCGAAACTCAGCGTTTCGCTGCGACTGAGTGAACGGGTGAGCTGAACACCACAGCGACACCTCGGATGGCTCATCTGGCATCCGCAGGGACAATACGAACTGCTCGCCTGGTGACAGTCGGCATGCCCTACGTCACCCTTCAACCGTGAGTCGCAAGAGGATCGTGTTATCCACCTCAAGATCCGAACCCCAGACCAGCTCAGCAGTGGAGTCCCAGTCGATTTCGTCATATCCATCCTTCGGGCTGACGTCGGCGGTGGACCACTCTGTCGCCGGAACCCAGGATCCGTCGTCGAAATCCCTGTCGATCCAGTCGGCTGGATTGTCGATGGCATAGAAGTTGCAGGTGGCATCGGGATCGGCGCCGCTCACACAGTCGATATTGAGCGGTGCTTGATGGACCACAAGCGTCGACCAGTCACTGCTCGTTACCGCTATCACCTGCCCGGTCTGCATGTCGGTGATCTGAGCAATGAGCCCACCATCACCCATCTGCTGTTTGGGTTCGCCGATGTACTCGATCCCCGAGTCGGTCTCCTTGAAATCCTTTGCCTCGATGGCGATCGTCAATGGGTAATCAGCTTCGAACATGATCGTCTCGGCGTTGAACGACCGCTCTGTCGTTATCGGCACCGAGTCCTCACCGACCAACTCTCCGTTGACATAGAGGGCGAACCAGTTGTCTGCCCACACCTCGGCAACGAAGCCGGACCCGGACGAAGCAGCCTCGTCGGTCAAGTTCTCCGACACTTCGGTCGCAGAAGTAGTCGATTCGGCGGTGGCGGTTGGCGTCTCCGTGTCTGAGGTCTCGCTACCCGTAGAGCTACATGCCGCGAGAAGCAGCACAAGCACGATGGGCAGTGACTTCCAAGGGGTGATGGGATTGTTCATACATCAAGTATCACCGGCGCACCTGTGAGAGAGCTGTGAAGATGCTCAGAGTTGCCCTTCATCTCTCGGAAGAATGATCGAGAATTCTGCGCCACCGCTCTCGGCGTTCTCCGCCGACACCGCACCGCCGTGAGCGACAACGATCGCTTCCACGATGGCCAAGCCCAACCCGCTGCCACCTGACGTCCTCGATCTTGACGGATCGGCCCTATAGAAGCGGTCGAACACGTGGTCCAAGGCGTCCTCGGGAATACCGGGACCTTCATCCCTGATGGCCAACTGGACACGATCTCCACGGTCGCGAACCTCGATGTGGACGGCGGTCTCAGGGGGCGTATGGACCCTGGCGTTGGCAAGCAGGCTGGACACGACCTGGTGGAGCGGCTGTGTTTGACCAAGGCGGGCAAGCATCAAGAGGTCTTCTATCAGACTGCCTATTCGTCGGCTCTCCGACTCGACACGCGACCAGGCGTTGTCTTCCGCCTCCGGCGTCTCGAGTCCGCCCTGTCTTCGAAGTTCGGCATATCCAGAGATCGGCGTTGACCTCACAGGACCGTGAGACTCGTCGCTCTGCTTGCGCGTTTCCGATCGAGCACCAACAGTGCGAAGATGACTGCCGTGAGCCATGACGAGGGACAACGCTTGGTCGCCCTGTTGGCTGAACTCGAGGAACTGAGCGCCGATAATGCCCGTCTCCGCGATCTGCTCGGACTGAACACACGCTCTGACGACGGCCACAAGCACGTATGGGCGCCGACACTCTTCACGCAGTCTGCCAATACGCCGGTAGTCGACTCAACCGCGACGCTGGAGGACAAACTGGCGCTCTTGCGGTCGCTGTTCGGCGCTCGTTCCGACGTGTTCGCCCTTCGATGGGAAAGCGAGTCGAGCGGGAAGCCGGGATGGTCGCCCGCGGTCCGAGGAGGATGGGTGAACAAGCGGTCGAAAAAGGAGTACCTCCCACTCACCGACACCGTCTTGGCCAACCACCTCAACGGTGATGCAACAGTTGGAATCTACCCGCTGCTGCGCGACGACACCTGCACGCTCCTTGCCTGCGACTTCGACGGTGGCACGTGGGCTCTCGACTCACTTGCCTATCTCGACGCCTGCCATCAAGTGGAAGTGCCAGCCGTACTGGAGCGGTCAAGGTCGGGGAACGGAGCACATGTATGGGTTTTCTTCGACGGTCCGGTCCCTGCAACGACGGCGCGATCACTCGGAACATCGCTGCTGCGCCGGGCCATGACGGAACGAGCCGAACTGGACCTCTCCAGCTACGACCGCTTCTTCCCATCCCAGGACTTCATGCCGAAAGGATCGTTCGGCAACCTGATCGCCCTCCCGCTCCAAGGGGAACGGCTCCCACACGGAGCGACGGCCTTCTTAGACCCCACCACGATGGAGCCATGGCCCGACCAATGGGAATTCCTGTCCTCGGTCGCCCGTCTCACTCCCGACGCAGCCACCGCACTCGCCGATTCACTACGACCGGTCGATGCCGGACCGACACTCACACTGACCGATCTGGCCAAAGCCAATGGTCCCGCACCGCCCGCGGTGATACACGCCCGACTTGGTGCCACCCTCTCAATCGAGCGATCGGGTCTGCCCCCAGCGCTGTTCGCCGCACTGAAGCACCTTGCGTCGATCCACAACCCCATCTTCTATGAGAAGCAGCGAATGCGGTTCTCCACGTGGGATACCCCCAGGTTCATCCGCTGCTACGAGGAAGACCTCGAGTGGATTCACATCCCACGCGGCCTGGCCGAACGGGTGAACGAACTCATCGTCAGTGTCGGGAGCCGAATCGAAATGAGCGACGTCCGTCCCCAGCATCAGAAGATCGGGTTCG
>JAMBLK010000091.1 GCA_023336855.1 Actinomycetes bacterium | reverse complement strand
GGAACGATCGAAGATCACGGCGCGGCCGTGGAGCGGATTCACGAGGCGGGAGCCCTGGTCGTGTTCGCTGTTGATCTGCTGGCGATGACGCTTATCACTCCGCCCGGCGAATTCGATGCCGATGCGGTGGTCGGCAGTTCGCAGCGTTTCGGCGTACCGATGATGTTCGGAGGGCCCCACGCAGCATTCATGGCCACACGGGACGAGTACAAACGACAGCTCCCCGGACGCATGGTCGGAGTATCGAAAGACGTCGACGGGCGTATCGCGTTGCGTCTCGCCCTCCAGACCCGCGAGCAGCACATTCGTCGCGAGAAGGCGACGTCGAATATCTGTACCGCTCAGGTGCTTCTCGCCGTCATGGCCGGTCTGTACGGGGCCTATCACGGACCGGACGGCCTGATCCGGATCGCCACCCGCATCCACCGACTCGCCAATGCCCTTGAATCGGGGCTCCGCTCTGCCGGCGTGACGGTTCGCAACGACTCATGGTTCGATACGATCACGATCGAGGTCTCCAACGCCGAGGAGACGCTCGCGAGGGCCGGACATCGAAGGATCAACCTGCGACCCGTGGATGCCACAACGGTCGGGGTGACCTTCGACGAGACGATCACCGTCGACTACGTCGACGCCCTGTTCGAGGTCTTCGGCGTGAGAGCCGACGCCGAAGTGCTTGTCGACACTGCGCCGTCGGGGATACCCGGACCGTTGGAGCGCACCACAGCGTTCATGGATCATGAGGTGTTCCATGCCTATCGATCCGAGACCGAGATGATGCGCTATCTCCGCCGTCTCCAGGATCGTGACATCGCCCTCGACCGGTCGATGATCTCTCTCGGATCGTGCACGATGAAGTTGAACGCTGCTGCGGAGATGGCGGCCATCACGTGGCCGGAGTTCTCAGAGATCCACCCGTTCGTGCCACTCGACCAGGCGGCCGGGTACCTCGAACTGATCGCAGACATGGAGCGGTGGCTTGCGGACCTGACGGGGTACGAAGCCGTGTCTGTGCAACCCAACTCGGGAGCGCAGGGGGAGTTCACCGGCCTCCTTGCGATCGGGGCATATCACGAGTCTCGCGGCGAGGGACACCGCGACGTGTGCCTCATCCCGGCCTCCGCCCACGGAACGAATCCCGCGTCGGCGTCGATGGCAGGGATGCGGGTCGTCGTTGTGAAGACGAGCGATGATGGAAGCATCGACGTCGATGACTTGCGGGCTAAGGCAGCGGAACATGCCGACGCCCTGGCAGCCATCATGGTCACGTACCCGTCGACGCACGGTGTCTTCGAGGACTCGATCGTCGACGTGTGTGACATCGTTCACGAGCACGGCGGACAGGTCTATCTCGATGGTGCGAACCTCAACGCCATGGTGGGGATCGCCGAACCCGGTGCGTTCGGGAGCGACGTCTCTCACCTCAATCTCCACAAGACGTTCGCGATTCCCCACGGGGGAGGCGGGCCAGGTATCGGCCCGGTCGCGGTGAAGGCACATCTCGCCCCATTCCTCCCCGGCCATCCGCTCATCCCGGACATGCCGGGCCACGAGGACGGGATCGGTGCCGTAGCGTCCGCTCCGTGGGGCTCAGCGGGTGTGCTCGCTATCTCCTGGGCGTATATCGCGATGATGGGTGCGTCGGGCCTCCGCTCGGCCACGGAGACGGCAATCCTCAACGCCAACTACGTTGCCGCCCGTCTCGCCCCGTTCTATCCGGTGCTGTACACGGGCAATGACGGATTCGTCGCCCACGAGTGCATCATCGACATCCGTGATATCCAGCATGACACGGGCGTCACGAACGAGGATGTGGCGAAGCGTCTCATCGACTACGGCTTCCATGCTCCAACGATGTCGTTCCCGGTCGCAGGGACGTTGATGATCGAACCGACCGAGTCCGAGTCGAAGTTCGAACTCGACCGCTTCTGCGACGCGATGGTCGCGATCAAAGGAGAGATCGACGCCGTTGCCTCCGGGGCGGTCGCGATAGAGGAGAGCGCCTTGCGCCGCGCACCACATCCGGCGGAAGATCTTCTTTCGGATGCTTGGGATCGTCCGTACGAACGTGAGATGGCCGCGTACCCGGTGGACGGTCTTCGGAGGAACAAGTACTGGGTTCCGGTCAGCCGGATCGACAATGCCTTTGGAGACCGACACGTCGTCTGCGCATGTCCCCCGATGGAAGCCTACGAGATGGGGACCGAAGGCGGCTTCGACGTGATGAAGGATCAAGTGTTCACGGATGAGTGACGACTTCTCGTTCCGTCAGAAACCCAAAGGGCTGTTCAAGTGGATCCTGCAATTGCCGAAATGGCTCTATCGGGCACACCTCGGATTCCTTCTCGGGTCGCGCTTCCTGCTGCTCGAGCACGTTGGACGGAAGTCGAAGAACCTGTACCAGACGCCACTGGAGGTGGCGCACCACGATTCGGATCGTGACGAATACATCGTGACATCCGGAACCGGCGTGAAGGCCGACTGGTATCGGAACATCCAGGCGAGTCCTGCGGTCGCGATCTGGCTGGGGAACCATCAGTACCCGGTGGTGCAGCGGTTCCTCCCGACCGAAGAAGCCGTCGAGGTGATGAAGGGATACGAACGGGAGCACCCGAAGGCTGCAGCCAAGCTCAAATCGATGATGGGGGTCTCCCACGACGAGACCGAGGAGTCGTGGATGGCGATGATGGAGACAATCCCGATGATCGGGCTCACGCCTCAACGGCAGTAGAGAACTCTGTCTCTCCGTTCATTACCCATCGATCCCAGCGCCAGAAGACGACGGATGCAATGCCGAGTGCGACTCCGGCTACGACATACATCGGCCCCCAACCAGCACTGTCGATGATTGCCCCGAGGATCGGTCCGCCGATGAGCGTTCCGACGTCGAACAATGCGGTGAAGAACGACATGGCAGAGCCCCGATCGGTCTCCGGTGCGCGGTCGACCAGGAGAGCAGTGAGGATCGGGAAGATGAAGCCGTGACCGGCGCCGCAGAAGGCTCCGGCGATCGCAACGCCGACCCAGGATCCGGCGCCGGCGAGCATGAAGAATCCGATCACGAGAATCCCCAGTGAGGGATAGAGGACCCGCATTCTGCCGACACGGTCGGGAAGCCATCCCAGGAAGATCCGTTCGAGGATCGCAACCGCCACGTATGTCGAGAAGAACAATCCGACGCTTCCGAATCCGGTGTCGTCTACATAGCGCCGGATGAAGACGAAGTAGCCCGTGAGAACCGTCGAGAACGATCCGATCATCCACCAGATCGGAAGGAGATCTCGCTGCACGACGATCTTCCAGAAGCCACGCGGCGACTCGCCCGGCCTGAGCACAGGACGGCGCTCGGGGAGAGGAAGGGAGAGCACCAGTGTGATGACTGCGAATCCCGCTGCGGTCAGGAACAGCTCGCGGAACCCGGCGATTGACAGGACGAAATCGCCGACGATCCCGGCGATCCCGATCGGGAGCAAGCCGGACACGCCGAACAGGGCGATGCCTTCGGTCCTGCGGGACTTGGGGATTACGTCCGTTCCATACGTGAACAGGGCGCTGAAGAGCATCGCCTCGGCGACCCCGTGCCCGATCCTCACGATGTATACCCACGGTCCGAGCGTGGAGACCGTCAAGTACAGGAGCACGAACACGACGTTCAGGACGTTCCCGAACAGGATCACGGGTCGACGGCCGTATCGGTCCATGACCGTTCCGAGCAACGGACGCATCGCGATCGACGCGACGGCGGTGGCGCCGTAGATCAAGCCGATCTGGGTGTCGCTGGCACCGAGGTCGGCGAGGTATCCAGAGAAGTGCAGGAACAGCGCATAGGCCATCCCACTCGTGAAGTTGGCGACCGACACGAGCAGGAATGGTTTGGTGAAGAGGCGCTCCGTCACCGGATCAGCCTATCGACCAGCGCGGGCACCAGAGTCGACAAAGAGAGGGGTATTCAATGGTGTCGCAAATGTGCTACAGTGGTGGTATGAGTGAAGTGGCGTCACGAGAACTGCGGAACAACACCAGGAAACTCCTCGACCGGGTCGCGTCCGGAGAGGACGTCACGATCACGGTCGACGGCCGTTCGGTGGCACGACTGATTCCGCTTGAGCATCGTTCGCGCTGGATGGCAACAGCTGAACTCCTCCGACGACTGGAGGGACGTCGGGCGGATCCTGCACTTGCGGAAGAACTCAGGGTGCTGCTGCCGGGCACGACCGATGACGTGTATCCGTGAGCAGGGGACTCGTCGATACGAGCATCTTCATCGCGCGGGAATCGGAGCGTCCGTTGGATGTCGCGAAGATCCCGGACGAGGTAGCGGTGTCTGTCATCACAGTCGGTGAGTTGCGCGCAGGCGTTCTGGCGGCCTCGGATGTCACCACCAGGAATCTGCGGCTGAAGACGCTCACCGAAGCGCTCGCTTTCGACTCGATATCGATCGACGAACGGGTCGCCGAGGAGTGGGCCCGCCTCCGAGTAGAGCTTCGGGACACGGGTCAGCGAATGCCGATCAACGACTCATGGATCGCGGCAACAGCTCGATCGCTCGGAGTCCCGGTCGTGACACAAGACGGTGACTACGTTCAGATTCCAGGCCTCGAAGTCGTCTTCGTGTAGGCACGACTACCAACAACCCCGGGCGGAGCCGGGCTACCGGAAGGTCTTCTCCGACTCCGCTTGGGTGCGGATGATGCCTGCCGGCTCGAACCGTTCACCGTGTTTCTCGGCGAGAGCTTCGAGTTTGGCGACGATCTCTCCGGCCCCAACCTCGTCCATCCACCAGAACGGTCCACCCCGGAATGGGGGGAAACCGAGACCCATGACGGCGCCCATGTCGCCGTCTACGGCCGACTGAAGGATTCCCTCTTCGAGACAGCGCGCTGCCTCGTTGACCATCGCCAGGGCGATGCGCTCTTGGATCTCAGCCTTCGGGATTTCACGTCGCGGTCCGAGTCCGAGCGCCTGGTAGACGTCTTCATCGATTCCGCCACGAACTCCTTTGTCGTCGTATTCGTAGAAGCCTCGGCCGTTCTTCCTGCCCTGGCGATCGTCGTCGAGGAGGCCCTGCGCCATTTCGGGTCCTGCCATCCGCTCGCCGAAAGCGTCGAGCATGATCTTCGAGATGTGAGCTCCGACGTCGATGCCGACCTCATCGGTCAACAGAAGGGGACCAATCGGGAAGCCCCACTTCACCATCGCCTTGTCGATCGCCTTGATCGAAGCGCCCTCCGACAACAAGAAGAAGGCCTCGTTCAGATAAGGCACGAGGATCCTTGTTGTGTAGAAGCCGGGTCCGTCCTTGACCACGATCACGGTCTTGCCCTGACGCTTCCCGAACTCGACGGCCGTCACCGTTGCCCAGTCAGCTGTGTCCTCGGTCACGACGATCTCGAGCAGTGGCATCTTCTCGACCGGAGAGAAGTAGTGCATGCCGAGAACCGTCTCCGGGTGCTTGGCATCCGCTGCGATGTCGGCGATCGGGAGAGACGACGTATTCGAGGCGAAGACGACATCGTCGCCGATCACATCCTCGGCTTCGGCGAGCAGAGCCTGCTTCAACTCCAGGCTCTCGAAGACCGCCTCGATGACGATGTCGACGTTCCGGAATCCACTCCAGTCGGTGGTCCCCGTGACCTTGTTCATGGCCTGCTCGCCCTCGAACGGCTTGAGTCGCCGCCGCTTCACCTGCTTGGAGACTTCCTTCGAGACGTGTGACAGCGCCCGGCCGATGCCGGCTTCGTCCACCTCGCGGATCCGCGCGGTTGCCCCGGCCTTCAGGACCGAGACGGTCGCTATCCCCGCGCCCATGAGGCCGCCGCCGAGGATCCCGACTTTGGAGACCTTCTTCGGATCGGCGCGGCCGCTGATTCCGATCGAGTACTTCATCATCTGCGACGCGAAGAAGATCCCGCGGAGCGCCTTCGATTCGGGAGACGTCACCAACTCTCCGAAGAACGTCGCCTCTGCTTCGTACCCGGCGGCGTTGCCCTGTTCGACGCCGATCTTGACGGCTTCGAGCGCCCGCTTCGGCGCCGGGTAGAGGCCCTTCGTCTTGGCGAGCATCGCCTCTTCGGCCTTCTTGAACATGACCCTGCGTCCAACCGGGTTCTGCTCGATGGCGAGAGCCTGAAGGTGGGATGGGGCCAAGAACCCCTTCACCGACGCTCCTCTCGACTCCCCGAGATTGCCGATCGATTCGGTCGCTCGCTGCGTGGCGATCTCATAGAGCATCTCACTCGGCACGACTTCGTCGACGAGGCCGATCTTGAGTGCCTTGTGAGGCCGGGTGGGCCGACCGGTGAGGATCATGTCGAGCGCTGCGGCGACGCCGATGATCTTCGGGAGTCGCTGTGTCCCGCCACCGGCAGGGAGGATTCCGAGTTGGACCTCGGGCTGACCCAGTTGCGTCTTATGGCTGTCTGTAACGATTCGCATCGAGCCGGTCAGAGCAAGCTCGAGGCCGCCGCCGAGGCACGCCCCGTCGATCGCCATCACAACCGGCTTGTCGTGAACGGCGTGGAGCGCTTCGATCCGGACGAAGAGAGCATGGAGCTCTCTGATGGCGGCCGCCGCTTCGTCGGGGTCGGTGAGAGTCTCGAAGAAGCGAATATCGGCGCCGGCGAGGAAGTTCCCCTTCTTCGCTGAGCCGATTACGACGGCCTTGATCGCCGGGTCGGTATCGATCCGGTCGATGACGGCGTCGAACTCCTCGAAGATCACTGGCCCGATCGTGTTGATCGGTTCACCGGCGCGATCGAGCAAGACGACGGCGATGCCGTCTTCGACGTTGAACGTGAAGTGTGTGAGTTCCATGGCTATCTCCCTACCGCTCGAGTACGACGGCAGCGCCGAGACCGCCCGCTGCACATTGTGTGACAAGAGCCGTGCCCCCGTCCCGTCTGGCGAGTTCATTGGCCATCGTCATGATCTGACGGGCACCGGTTGCGCCGAAGGGATGGCCGATGCTGATCGACCCTCCGTAGAGATTGAACTTCTCGTCCGGGATCTCACCGATCGCCTCGTCCTTGCCGAGCCACCGCTTCGCCCACTCGGCCGACGCGAACGCCTGCGTGTTCGACAGGATCTGAGCGGAGAACGCCTCATGCATGTCGATCACATCGATGTCGTCGAGCGTCAGTTGGGCCCTCTCGAGGGCCTTTGGGGTTGCGAATGACGGGCCCATGAGGAGCTGCCAGTTCGGATCGAGGGCAGTGAACGCCCACGACCGGATGAAAGCCCTCGGTACGAGCCCGAGCCTCTCGGCCGTCTTCTCCTCCATGAGGACCACGGCGGATGCCCCATCGGTCAGGGGAGACGAGTTGCCGGCAGTGATCGTTCCGTACTTTCGGTCGAACACCGGCCGGAGCTTCGCGAGTGACTCCATTGTCGAGTCGGCGCGGGGGATGTTGTCGCGGGAGACGGTCGTCTTGAACGACGGCCCGACAGGGAACGGCATCACTTCGTCATCGAAAATCCCGTTCTCCCATGCGGCGACCGCCTTCTGATGTGATCGGAGGGCGAACTCGTCCTGGGCCTCGCGAGTGATGCCGTTCTCCTTGGCCATGATCTCCCCGGAGCCACCCATGGTCAGCCCGGTAGATCGTTCGGCGATCGCGGGCGGCTGTGGGGCGAGATCCTTCGGTCGGAGAGCGGAGAACGCCTTCACCTTGCCGCCGATGTCACGAGCAGCGTTGGCATCCATCAGAACATCGACGAAGCGATCTGAATACATGATGGGGGGTTTCGATAGAGAGTCGGCGCCGCCCGCGATCACGATGTCGGCGTTGCCGAGGAGGATCGATTGGACACCCGAGACGACTGCCTGTGTTGATGTCGCGCACGCCCGGCTGACGGAGAATGCATCGACGGTCTGGGGGAAGTCACCGGCGAGGACGACCTCTCTTGCGATGTTCGGACCCTCCACATCGGCGATCACCGCCCCGTAGATGACCTGGTCGACCTGGCCACCCTCGACGTCGGATCGTTGGAGCAGTTCCTTGACGACGGCGGATGCCAGATCGAGCGTGGTGAGATCCTTGAACGCCGTTCCAGACTTGACGAACGGTGTGCGAAGACCGTCGACGATCGCGACTCGGCGCCCGTAGACGACGCCGGGATGCTTCGCGGCCATGGGGACTCCTTCGTGTAGGTGCGTGACACATTCTCGCGCACG
>JAMBLK010000090.1 GCA_023336855.1 Actinomycetes bacterium | reverse complement strand
GGCGGATGGCTTGAGACCGGAGGATCGGTGCTCGAGGTCGAGAACCCCGCGACCGGAGAGCGCATCGGCGCTGTGAAGAGAGCCGATACCGCCGATTACGAGAAGGTCGTTGCCACAGCCACGAGCACATTCGATGAGTGGCGGATGCTGCCGGCCCCCGAGCGTGGGAAGTTCGTCCGCGTCATCGGTGATCTGTTGCGCGAGCACCAGGAGCCGCTCGGCGCGCTCGTCGCCTTGGAAATGGGCAAGATCAAGGCCGAAGGCGAGGGCGAAGTCCAGGAGATGATCGACATCACCGACTTCGCCGTCGGCCTCTCCCGACAGCTCTACGGGCTCACCATCGCTTCGGAACGCCCCCGCCACCGCATGTACGAGCAGTGGCATCCGCTCGGACCGGTCGGGATCATCACGTCGTTCAACTTCCCGGTGGCCGTCTGGGCGTGGAACGCGATGATCGCCGCCGTCGGCGGAGACACGCTCATCTGGAAGCCGTCCTCGAAGACGCCGCTCACCGCGGTGGCGACGTCCAAGCTCGCAGCGCGAGCAATGGAGGGCTCAGGCTTCGAGGGTGTGTTCAGTCTCATCGTTGGCTCCGGGGCTGAGGTCGGCGACGTCATGATCAACGACCGGCGGGTGCCACTCATCTCTGCGACCGGATCGTGCGGCATGGGCGAGAAGGTCGGTGTCGCCGTCGCGAAACGTCTCGGCCGTTCGCTCCTCGAACTCGGCGGCAACAACGCCATGGTCGTCATGGACGATGCGGATCCAGACCTGGCAACCAGAGCAGCCGTCTTCGCCGCCGTCGGGACGGCGGGTCAGCGCTGCACGTCGCTGCGCCGGCTCATCGTGCAGAATGGTATCTCAGATGAGATTTCCCGGCGCCTCGTTTCGGCGTACGCGACCGTGAAGATCGGTGATCCGCTTGACGACGCGAACCTCATGGGGCCGCTTGTCGACGAGATCGCGGTCTCGAACTTCTCGGCTGCCGTCGGAATCGCACAAGAACAGGGCGGAGAACTGCTCTACGGAGGCGGGGTCATCGACGGCCCTGGCTACTACGTCGAGCCGACCATCATCAAGATGCCGGTCGACGCGCCGATTCTCCAGATCGAGACGTTTGCCCCCATCCTCTACGTCATCGAGTTCGACACCGTCGAAGAGGCGATCGCTCTCAACAACGGTGTGGTCCAGGGGTTGTCGTCGGCGATCTTCACCGACTCGGTGCAGGCGGGTGAGACGTTCCTCTCTCCCATGGGTTCCGATTGCGGCATCGCCAACATCAACATCGGGACGTCAGGTGCCGAGATCGGCGGCGCGTTCGGTGGCGAGAAGGAGACCGGCGGCGGACGCGAGTCCGGTTCCGATGCCTGGAAGGCCTACATGCGTCGCCAGACCGTCACGATCAACTGGTCCGGCGAACTCCCGTTGGCACAGGGCATCGAATTCGGATGACCGAAAGTCTCTCGGCACTCGCCGGAGACGACCATCGGCTCGGGCGCCTGTTCACGATCCTCGGGATCGGAGGGTTGGTCGCGTCTCTGATGGCCGGAATCCTCGGGATCGTGGTTGTCGTGACCTTGACCCGGTCGGCGGATCAATCGCTCGCCGTCACCGTGGCTGCCGTCGAGACGGCGGACGAGACAGTCGCTCTCGCAGCAGACACGCTGGGGATCGTGAGCGAGTCGTTCGACACACTGGTGCCATCGGCGGAACTGGCCGCCGCGACGTTCGAGGATGCTGCGGTGGTGATCGCGGACTCTGCCGTGGTGGTTACGGTCGACATACCCGATGCCCTCGACGCCGTCGTCGACGCCATGCCGGCGATCGAGACCACAGCCGAGATCATCGACAACGCCTTGCGCGTACTCAGTTTCGTCGGGGTCGACTACGCCCCCGAGGTGCCGTTCGATGAGGCCGTCGCCGAACTCACGGCTGCGATCGAGGATCTACCCGACCAGCTTCGATCGCAGGCCGTACCGTTGGCGTCGCTTGCTTCCGACTTCGAGGAGTTCGGCGCCGCGACCGTTGAGATCGCCGACGATCTTGCGGAACTCCAGACTCAACTGGATGAGGCGGAGTTGCTGCTCGAGTCGTATGCGGCGACCGCCGGAGACGCGACCGAAGTCGTGGCGGCGATTCGCGACGATCTGCAATGGCAGCGGTGGCTGATGGTGCTGGTCGTGATACTCGTCACGGGTGCATTCGCTGTGACACAAGCGGTCCCGATCCTGCTCGGAAGACGTCTCACGGATCGGGCATCCTCCTAACCCCCAGAAAAGCGCGTACCCAGACACCCCATGGCCGGCGGCGCTGACAGCCCACAGAATGCGCAATCCTCAACGATCAAGCACGAGAGCGTGCGGAAGAGGAGGGGATGTGGCATGCTCTTCGCCAACCACGCTGGATCACTGGAGGGCCAATGCCGTACCGGGCTGAATATATTTGGATCGACGGACGGAAGCCGACGTCTTTGGTTCGATCGAAGACCAAGGTCGTCGCGTCCGGACAAGAACCACCATTGTGGGGTTTCGATGGATCGAGCACGGGGCAAGCCTCGGGTGAACTCTCCGACTGCGTGTTGCGCCCCGTCTTCGTACGACCGGATCCGATCCGGGGCGGTGACAACGTGCTGGTTCTGTGCGAGGTTCTCACTCCAGATATGGAGCCGCATCCATCGAACACGAGGGCAGCGTGTGTCGAGACCTACGAGAAGTACAAGGACCAGGATCCGTGGTTCGGCCTCGAACAGGAGTACACGTTCTTCAAGGACGGGCGCCCGCACGGCTGGCCGATTGGCGGCTTCCCGGCGCCGCAAGGCGGTTACTACTGCGGCGTCGGCTCAGATGAGATCTGGGGACGCGACGTCGTCGAGAATCACACGGTGGCCTGTATGGAGGCCGGACTCGAGATCTCCGGTACCAACGCTGAGGTGATGATCGGGCAGTGGGAGTTCCAGATCGGGCCACTCGACCCGGTGACGGTCGGCGACCACCTGTGGATGGCTCGATGGCTGCTGTACCGACTTGCCGAGGACTGCGACATTTCCGCTCACCTCAATCCGAAGCCCGTCGAAGGCGATTGGAACGGGGCAGGAATGCACGCCAACTTTTCCACGTCGGCGATGCGCGAATCCTACGAACCGATCATCGCCGCATGCGAGGCACTCGGGACGAAAGCCGACGAGCATGTCGAAAACTACGGCGCCGGAATCCATCGACGACTTACGGGTCTTCACGAGACGGCACCGTGGACCGAGTATTCGTACGGTGTGTCGAACCGGGGAGCATCGGTGAGAATCCCGTGGCAGACCGCCAGGGAGCAGAAGGGCTATATCGAGGATCGTCGCCCCAACGCGAACGCAGATCCCTATACGGTCACCCGTCTCATGACGGACACGATCTGCTCGGTGCTGGCAGACGAGTAGCCCGCCGCCAACCCGATCTACGTCGTTCGTGCCTACGTCCACACTATTTGTGTATGTAGGCACAAACGTTCGTATCCCGCGACGAGGGGCTATCTAATTCATGTGAAATGGATATCCTGTAGAAATGACCAAGCGACTGATCGATGTTGACGATGCGAAACTCGGCGCCGTACGCGACCTCCTGGGTACGAAGACGCTGAAGGCGACCGTCGATGCCGCCTTCGACGAAGTGCTCGCACTCGACGAGAGGCGTCGAACTCTCCTCGTGGAGAGGGGAGTGGACCTTGAGGGACTCGCTGATCCTCAAGAGCGCCAAGCCGCGTGGGGCTGAATCCCCACTACTTGGGCGATACCTCGGCACTCGCACGTCTGAATCAACGCGAGATTGCCGTTCGGCTCGGACCGCTCCTTGAGAGCGGACTCGTTGCCCGCTGCACGCCGACCGACCTCGAGGCTGGGTTCTCGTCCAGGAGTCCTTCGTCTCACCGCTCCATGCGAGATCGTCGATCAGCTTGGCCTTTCGTCCCGATGGACCAGGCTGTGTTCGATCGAGCCGTCGAAGTTCAGGACTCGTTGGCAGATCGAAGCCAGCAACGAGGAGTGAAGATCGCAGACCTCCTCATCGCTGCGGCCGCGGAGAGCGCGGGTCTCGTGGTGCTCCACTACGACCACGACTTCGATGTCATCGCAGAGGTCACCGGTCAACCGACCGAGTGGATACTGCCCGCCGGAACGGTGTCGTGACCGGCCCAGAACACTTCACCGTGTGACCGCGAGGATTCGGATCTGCCACCGGCGGAGCGAGTCGCGGTTCACGGAGTTGCGGCTCTGACCTGGTCAAGAGTCGCGATGAACTCGGTGGTGAGCACTTCGTAGGCATCAACGGCATCGCGCCGCGCCGTCCCATCATCGGGGGCGCGGAGGCCTTCGATGACCGCGTCGACACCGAGCGGCAGCGTGGCAGCCGCCGTGATCGAATCCGGCCAGACCGCCGTGTACGCATCGGGTGGGTTCGTCGCTGCGACATTGTCGCTCAGCGTCTGGGCCTCGACCGTCGCTGCTTCGAAAGTAGCCAGCGTGTCGGCGAACGAAGGAACACCGTCGGCTCTGTTCTCCCATGCGGTGTTCGCATCGTCGATGTCGTTGGCGATCGTGTTCGCCGTGGCTTCGTAGTCGTCCACGAGGCTGAGGAAGGCTGCGATGTCCGCCGGGAGAGTGGTTGTCGTGGTGGCTTCGGGAACCGAGGTGGTGGTCTCCGATGCGACGACTGTTGTCGTGGTCCCGACGGGAATCTCCGCCGGGGGCAGCGCAGTGACAAACAGGTAGGTGAAACCGATGAGCGCTGCGATGACGACCGGCAGAATCCAACGTCCGTGTTTCGGGTCTTCTTTGCTCACAGCCGCCAGGATAGGCGGTCACGGGGAAAGGCAGCGGATAACGAAGATCCGGGAAGGCGAACGGTCGTTGGTTGGTTACGCTCATCACCATGGACTTACGGGGAAGAATCGGGGTAGTGACCGGAGGTGGCGTTCGCGTCGGGCGTGCGATCGCGCTCGGCCTCGCCCGATCCGGCGTGGACGTGTTCATCCACTACAACCGATCAGCGGAACCAGCAGAGCGAACTGCCGAAGAGGCTCGCGAACTCGGTGTCCGGGCCGCAGTCGGATCAGTCGACCTCTCGGATCCAACGAAGGCCGCAGAACTCATCGATCTCGCAGAGCGGTCCCTGGGGGCGCCCTCGATTCTCGTCAACAGCGCCTCCGGGTTTCCCTCCGACACGATCGCCGACGTCACTGTTGACGCCTGGAGAGCGACGCTCGATCTGACGCTGGCATTACCGGTGTTCGCGACCCAGGCGTTCGCGGCTGCGCTCCCGGATGACCTCGACGGCGCCGTCGTGAACATCACCGATGTGCGAACCCAAACGCCGTATCGGGAACACTTCAGTTACGTTGTCGCAAAGGGTGGGATCGACACGTTCACGAAGGCGGCAGCGCTGCAACTCGCACCGCACATCAGGGTGAACGCCGTCGCCCTCGGAGTGATTCTTCCGCCCCCGAAAGAGGGCGATAGCTACGCCGAGAAGCTTGCGGCCGATCTTCCTCTTGCCCGGGTCGGCGGGACGGAACCGGTTGTCGCAATCATCCTCTCCCTCCTCCAGAACGACTTCATCACCGGAGAGATCGTGCGAGTCGATGGCGGGGGGCACCTGACGTGAGCTACGAGCTGCGAGCTACCAGCTGCCAGCACGGACCGAAGAGGGCAAGACGATGACCGATCGACTCGATCAGATTCACATCAGGGATCTTCTGGTGTCGGGGATCCTTGGGATCAATCCTGATGAGCGGATCAATCGCCAGGACATTCTGGTCAACGCCACGTTGTGGGCAGACACACGCGACGCAGCGACGAGCGACGACATCGACGACGCCGTCAACTACCGAACGATCACGAAGCAGTTGATCGCTCACATTGAGCAGGGTGAACCCATGCTTGTCGAGCGCATTGTCGCCGAGCTCGTCGAGATCTGTCTCGACGCGGACTCACGGATCACAGCGGTCGAGATGACGGTCGAGAAACCGGGCGCGCTGAGACACGCACGGTCGGTCGGAATCACAATCTATCGAACACGAAATGGGGGAGACAGTCATGCGTGAAGGAACGGCTCATGCGATCGTGGTGGTCGGGTCGAACATCGAGAAGGAACGCAACCTCCCCGAAGCGATCAGGATGCTGCGGCGTGCCTCACACGTCACCGTCGAGCGAGTGAGTCGCTTCTACGAGAGTCCGTCGATCGGAGGGCCGGAGGATGCCCCGGATTTCTTCAACGCAGCCGTCTACCTCTGCACCGAACTCCAACCAGTCGAACTACGCGAAACACTGCGGTCGATCGAGGCCGAACTCGGACGCGAACGGAGCGATGACCCGAACGCGCCACGACGAATCGACCTCGACATCGTCTACTACGGAGACGTCGAACTCGATGTCGATGATTGGGTGCTTCCCGATCCGATGGCAGTGACTGCCGCCCACGTGGCGGTCCCGATCGCGGAGGTCGCTCCTGACTGGATCCACCCCTCTGATGGCAGAACCGCTTCGGAGATCGCGGAACAAATCGAGACCGGGGAGGTTCATCCCGTCATGGCGATTCAACTCAGCACCCCATACTCCCCCCGGGCACCAGAAGATTTCGACGACGTCGTCGACGTGTATGCCCCGAGACTCGAGAGCCTCGTCCGCCAACAACTCGTCGAGATCGGCGAGGATCCGGAGCGCGAAGGCCTCGTGCGCACGCCTCTGCGTGTGGCGAAAGCCATGGATTTCCTGACGAGCGGGTACACGACATCCCTGGAAGAAGTCGTGAACAACGCCGTGTTCGATGCCGAGGGTGCCGAGGAGATGGTCCTCGTCAAGGACGTCGAGTTCTACTCGATGTGCGAGCATCACATGCTGCCGTTCTTCGGCAAGGCCACGGTCGCGTATCTGCCGAAGGGCAAGATCGTCGGATTGTCGAAGATCGCACGGATCGTCGACGTGTTCGCACGCCGTCTTCAAGTCCAGGAGCGGTTGACGAACCAGGTCGCCGATGCCCTGACCGACATCCTTGACCCACACGGCGTCGCCGTTGTCATGGAAGGACGCCACCTCTGCATGATGATGCGCGGCGTGCAGAAACAAGAGAGCGCCATGATCACGAGCGCGATGCGCGGCACCTTCAAAGAAGACTCGCGAACCAGGAATGAGTTCCTCGATCTCGCCCGTTGACCCGCAGCGCCGAATCTTCGGTAGCCTCTGACTGATGCTTCAAGACGCTCTTGGAAGACCGCTGCATGACCTACGGGTATCCGCTACGGACCGCTGCAACTTCCGTTGTGCCTACTGCATGCCTCGCGACGTGTACGACCGGGACCATGTCTACCTCTCGCGTGAAGAGATTCTGACGTTCGAAGAGATCGAGCGACTGGTTCAAATATTCGCAGGCCTCGGCGTTGCCAAAGTTCGGCTCACCGGAGGCGAACCGCTGCTGCGTCACGACCTCGACCGCCTGGTCGCCAAGGTCGCCTCCGTGGACGGCATCTCGGATGTGGCGATGACAACGAACGGAAGCACCCTTGCCCGTCACGCCCAGGCACTCGCCGATGCCGGTCTCGACCGGGTAACCGTGAGCCTCGATGCCGTCGACGACACCAGCTTCCGGGGGGCCGCGGACGTGGACTTCCCGGTCGCTCGCGTTCTCGAAGGAATCGACGCAGCGAAAGACGCAGGGCTCACGCCGGTCAAGATCAACACCGTCGTCAGGAAGGGCCTCAACGATGACGCCCTTGTTGACATCGCCGGTGCGTTTCGTGGGACCGGCCACATCGTTCGTTTCATCGAGTACATGGACGTCGGATCATCGAACGACTGGAAGATGGGTGACGTCGTCACCGCAGACGAGATCATCAAGGCTGTCGCAAGCGAGTGGCCGCTGGACCCGATCGATCCGAACTACCCCGGCGAGGTTGTGAACCGGTGGCGGTATCGAGATGGGGAAGGAGAGATCGGCGTGATCGCGTCAGTGTCCAAGCCGTTCTGTGGCGAATGTACGCGACTCCGACTTTCGGCGGACGGTTCGATCTACACATGTCTGTTCGCAACACGGGGGACCGTTCTACGGGGTCCCATGCGATCGGGAGCGACCGACGAGGAGATTGTCGAGATCATCACAGGGGTGTGGCAGGAACGCTCCGATCGCTACAGCGAAGAACGGACCGGTGTCTCCCTCGGACTCCCGAAGGTGGAGATGTCGTTCATAGGGGGATGAGCCTGCTTCGCAGGCGGTAGTCAGTAGTC
>JAMBLK010000089.1 GCA_023336855.1 Actinomycetes bacterium | reverse complement strand
GGTGGGCGCTACTGGGATTGAACCAGTGACCTCTGCCGTGTCGAGGCAGCGCTCTGCCGCTGAGCTAAGCGCCCGTGTTGGGCATTCTATCCCGACGAGGCGACGCCGGGAATCGAACCCGGGTAGAGGGTTTTGCAGACCCTTGCCTGGCCACTCGGCCACGTCGCCGAGACGTTTGTCAACAGAAGACGGCCGAAACCGTCCTCCGAGCGGATGACCGGATTCGAACCGGCGACCTCAACCTTGGCAAGGTTGCGCTCTACCAACTGAGCTACATCCGCGCAGGCGCGAAGCGTAACACGGCGTGGTCTGAACAGCCTACGCGCCGGTCGATCCAAATCCTCCCGATCCGCGGGTGGATTCTGGCAGTTCGGCGACCGGAAGGAACTCCTGGACGGAGACCGGAATGACCACGAATTGAGCGATCCGATCACCACGTTCGATGTCGAACGACTCATCCGAGAGATTGACCAGCACGACCTTGATCTCACCCCGGTAGCCGGAATCGACAAGGCCCGGCCCGTTGACCACCGAGATTCCGTGTCTCGCAGCGAGACCGCTACGAGGTGTCACCAATCCGGCGAACCCGTCGGGAATCGCCACAGCGATACCGGTTGGAACAACCGCTCGCTGTCCGGCGTCCAACCTCACAGGCTCACGCGCATAGAGATCGACGCCACCATCACCTGGGTGGGCATGGGCCGGGATCGGGAGTCCGTCATCGAGCCGCTGCAGCGGAATCCTCATGAAGTTGCACCTCCGTCGTTTGACCGGGATGGTATCGGCATTGGGAACGCGCCGGTGCTCTGACTGTCGGCGCATCGGCGGTATCGTCACCGCAACCGACCAAATGGATCCATGGCCAGGAAGAAACCAGCAGCCCCGCTCCCCGGCAACGACGGCCGGTGGTTCCTCGAACTCACCGGCGTCATCAAACCGGCTCCGAGCCCCACTGAGACCTATACGGAGCTCGAAGCCCTCGAACAACCCCCGGCGTTCGTCGCGTCCGAAAGCGCCGCAGTGACCGCAGGAGCTGCCGCAGTCAGCGGTTCTCTCTCTCCCGAGACCAATGGCGAAACTGCCGGAGATGACACCTTCGTGCCCGTTGCGCCACGATCCGATGATGGGCTCGACGGTTGGCAACCCGACGATGTATCTGCCCGGCTGTCCCGGCGAGGATTCGGACGATGGCTCGTCGCTGCACTCCTCGTCCTTGCTATCGCGGCCGTGGTGGCCGCCGTGGTTCTGCTCCCACGCGCCGTACAGAGCGAGGCCGACGTGCTCTCAGCCGACTACGCACAGTCCCTCACCGATCTTCGCAACGAACTTCCCGATTCCCAGATCGCCCTTGCGACTCTCACCGACCCCGCAAGCACTCCGGAGGCCGTCTCCGCGTCCGTGCCCGCGATCGGAGACCTCAATACGCGGGGAACCGTTGTGATCAGTCTTGCGACGACGCCATTGCCGCCCACGCTCGCCTTCGTTCCTCGGGGCCCCCTCGAGGCGCTCGAACCGACACGGACCACGATGCTCATCCTCGGTGCCGAAGCTGAAGCCATCTCCGGCCGCCTTGCAACGACGTTCACCTACCACTCCACCGTGCCCGCTCTCTTCGCCACTCCGGAGCTACCCGTTGAGGCCGATTCGGCAACGACAGATGCTCTCAGCGTCACCCTTGCGGAGTCGCTCGCCGACACGGCACGCCTCGTTGCGGATCTCCCACCGGATCCGACCTTCGCACAGACCCGCGACCTCGCGACACAGGCATCCCAACGCTACGCGCCCTGGCAGTTGGAGTACCTCGATGCGCTGAGAGAGGGTGATACCGAGCGGGCGGCCGATCTGATCGTCGAACTCGACGCGGCACGTGCCGACATCACCGCTGCGCTGCACGGGGCACTCGGCGTCGTGCGAGTCGAAGTCGATCCGCGAGTCGTCACGCTCGCAAGCGAGACCGAGGCCGCCATCAACGACATCCCGTCGTCCTAGCTGACGGACGCTCCATTGTTCCTCTGTTCCAGAGCTGCTGCTTCGCGCTCGAAGTCGCTCGCTCCCTGGAAATCCTTGTACACCGAAGCGAATCGCAGGTAAGCGACCTCGTCGACGTCACGGAGTTCCGCGAGAACAGCCTTGCCCAGTTCCTGACTCGTTACATGTGCTGAACCGGCGCGTGCGGAAGCTTCGATTCTCACAACGATGTCGTCCACGGTTCCTTCGGGCACCGGCCGATCCGCAAGCGCGAACTCAAGGCCCCGGCGAATCTTCTCCCGATCGAACGCTTCGTTCCGACCGCTTCGTTTGACGACGGTCGCGACGATCACTGGACGCTCGAACGTCGTGAATCGCTCGCCACATACCAGACACTCGCGCCGGCGCCGAATCGCGCCACCGTTCTCGGCGGGTCGTGAGTCGATCACCTTGGTGTCTTCGGTAGCACACAGCGGACATCTCATCGTGACCGAGAGCGTACTCCCGAACGAGATCGAACCATCGGGAGACATGGGATTCATCCGCGCCGGGTTCAGGCCTCGGAGGGAGATGGCACCTGGAGAACCTCACCGGCACGAATAGCGGACGTCGGTAAACCGTTCAGCTCCTGGATCGTCGAGATCATCGAGCG
>JAMBLK010000088.1 GCA_023336855.1 Actinomycetes bacterium | reverse complement strand
CCATCTAGGCTCGGTCGTGCGACAGAACAACGGAGGCTTCCCCAATGCAAGTGACCGCGGACGAATTGGCCTGGTTCGACGAGCGGTTCACAGCCGTTGCCGACAACATCGAGCATGTCATCCAGGGCAAGAGGGAGACCGTCGAGCTCATCACTTCGTGTCTCGTCTCAGGCGGACACGTCCTCATCGAAGACGTACCTGGCGTCGGGAAGACCCTCCTGGCCAAGTCGTTGGCACGATCGATCGATTGTTCGTATCAGCGGATCCAATTCACCCCGGACCTTCTCCCGTCCGACGTCACAGGAGTCTCCGTTTGGGATCGAGAAGCTGGAGCGTTCACGTTCCGTGCCGGCCCCATCTTCTCGAACGTCGTCCTCGGAGACGAGATCAACCGCGCCAGTCCAAAGACGCAGGCAGCTCTGCTCGAGGCCATGGAGGAACTTCAGGTAACCGTCGACGGAGTGACCCGAACCCTCGGACCGCCGTTCATCGTGGTCGCGACGCAGAACCCGATCGAGCACGAAGGCACATATCCACTGCCCGAGGCGCAACTCGACCGCTTCATGATGCGCCTCAGAATGGGATACCCGACCCGCTCCAAAGAACTCGAGATGCTCGACACGCACGGCGACCGATCGACGTTCGAGGACCTACGACCCGTCATCCACGCCGAGGACGTCGTCCGGATGGCCGAGATCGCTCTTCACGTGCACGTCGCGGACGTCGTGAAGGGATACATCATCGACATCGCCGAAGCTACGAGAGAAGAGCCCGACCTTCTCCTCGGTGCGTCTCCACGAGCATCGTTGTTCCTGCAGCGAGCCGCCCGCACAACAGCGGCCGTCGCAGGCCGCGATTACGTGTCACCGGACGACGTGAAGAGCGTGTTGCAACCGGTACTCAACCACCGGCTGATCATGCGACCCGAAGCCCAGATGCGAGGCGTCACCATCGACAAGATCCTCGAAGCGGTCACCGGAACCGTGCCCGTACCGGGGACGCGCGTCGCCGCCGGATGATGGTGGGACGCTGATGCCAACGACCCGCGGATGGGCAGCACTCGGAGCCGGTGTCGCGCTGATCGTCCTGTGGGTCGTGTTCGGTGAACGGTTGATGCTCGGCGTGGGCCTCTTCCTTGTCCTGGCGATCGGTGGCGGCGTCGCATACGTGCGATCGACGGTTCCAAGCGTTGGAGTGTCACGCCACGTCACCCCGTTCCAGGTACACGACGGGGACCGGGCGATCGTAGAAGTCACCCTGTCGACAAATCGCCGAATCGCCCAGGCCGTCGTCCTCGACGAAGTCTCCGGTTTGGGCACGGCACGTTTCGTCGCCGATCGGGTGGAGCCTCACCATCCCATGGTTGCCCGCTACGAGGTGTTGTGTCGTCCTCGCGGCGTCTACACCGTCGGTCCGGCCATCGTCCAGGTTCGGGACCCTCTCGCTCTGTCAGAGGCGGGCGGTATGGCAGGCATGGTCGATCGTCTCGTGGTGTATCCCGCCGTGGAAGACCTCGACGGACTCCCCCTCGGTCGTGGCCACGACCCCACCGTCAACACCTCTCGGGCGAACTTCTCCCAGACCGGTGGCGAGGACTTCTTCACGCTTCGCGAGTACCAGCAGGGAGATGATCTCAGGAAGGTTCACTGGCCGTCGTCGGCCAAACGCGACGAACTCATGATCCGCCAACTCGAGATGCCGTGGCAATCCAGAGCACTGGTCCTCCTCGATCCGCGCGAATCGGTGTACCCGGATTCGGAAGCATTCGAACATGCCGTTCGCGGTGTCGCATCTGCATTCCGGCATCTGTTCAGGAACGGATACACGCCCACGCTATGGGCCGGAAACGGGTCGGGGGCGGTGATCAGCAGCGCTGAAGGCTACGGGATCGCCATGGAAGAACTCGCCGCCGTGCAGTCGGTTCCGGGTCTCGATCTCAAGACAGCTCTTGCTCGCATCCGGCGCACCGGAGTAGCCGGTGGTGTTCTCGTTCTGGTCACCGGCGTGCCGGACGATCCCGTGCTCGGCATGTATCGGACGCTCGGAAACGACTTCTACCGAACGATCGTGATGTCATCCGGGTCGGAGTCGAGCGACGAGATGACGCAATTCGCTCGCGCCGGAGCAACGACGGTCTCGTCCCGATCACCGGAGCGGTGGGCGTCGGCGTGGAAACAGGGAATGGAGCGGACGTGGTCTACCGCTACAGCTGGATAGCCGGCCTCGCATCGATCGGCTTCGCCTTCTGGGAGCTGACCCGGCTGCTGCTGCCGACGGGGTCGGGAGCGAAGTGGCAACTCGTCGTACTGTCCGGTCTCGCCATCGGACTCATCGTCACATGGACGGCCATCACCTATCGAATGCGGACGATCTGGATCGCATTGCTCAACCTCGGTGCACTCTTCATCGCGGCGACACGTTTCGCTGCACCCTCGGAGTCCATCCTGATCTTCCCGACACTCGCCGGGCTGGGCGCGCTCTGGACCGATCTCGAACGCGCCTTCGACATCATCCGCTACGGCGTCGAGCCGGTCCGCCCGATCGCCGGCATCGTCGTGATCCTGACCGGCCTGTTCTGGCTGCTGGGATCCCTCCTCGCATGGGGCCTCTCGAAGGATCATCCGTTCGTCGCTCTCCTCCCACCGCTCGTCGTTGCGCTCCAATTCGCAACGCTTGACCGACGCAGCGGCGGCCTCATCATCCTCGGTGTCTTCATCTTGCTGGTCGCAGGAACGATCCTTTCCATCGCTCTCGATGAGCGTGATCGGGGAGCCGGCAGGATGTCCGGTGATCGGCAACGCCCTCCTTCCAACGCTCCGTCGCCGCTCGCAGTACTGCTCGTCGCCGGGACCGTCACCATCGCGGTGTTCGGCGCAGGGCTGCTCGGGCCGAAACTCCCTGCCGACGGTGTACTGGCCTGGCGCACTCCCGGAGGATTGGGCGGCGGGTTCTATGGGAGCATCACCTACAACCCGTACGTGAGCATCCATGAGGGGCTTGTCTCCAAGACGGGAACCCCGCTCTTCACAGCGAAGATCGATATCGATTCCGGCAGCCCCGAAGACGTGTACTTCCGGCTCCTCACGATGGAGACCTACAAGAACGGGCAATGGTCGGCCAGTCGCCCGAAGGTCTACGAATTGGACGAGCCGCCCATGGAAGAAGAGGGCTACGAGTACACCGGACCGACCGAGAGTGTCACCGTCGACATCGAGATCGGTGCGCTCGGGCAGGACTGGCTACCGACTCCCTACGCCGTTGGCGGCGCCGACGGCGAGGATGTCGATGCTTTTCGCATCCGTCGAGCCGACACTGCTCTTCTCTTCAGAGGGGACAGAACGTATCAGGGGATGCAGTACAGGGTCTTCGCCAAGATCCCGGCGGTCGACCCCGCAGCGGTCGCCGGTGCTCCTGGTGGCGGCCTCTCTCCCCTGTTCTCCCAGGCCGTCGACCAAGGAGAGACAGTCCCGGACCCCATCGATGTGGAACTCCGGGAGCTCCCGGATGCGGAAACGTACACCGAACTCCCCCCCGGCATCGACCCCCGCATCAGAGCAGAGGCAGTCGCCCAAACACAGCGGCTCACCACATCCTTCGAGAAGGGCCTCGCGATCGAGCATTGGTTCCGCGAGACCGGAGGCTTCGTCTACGACCTCGACGTCAGTGGCCAGGGGCACGGAGACGACGTACTCGCCACCTGGCTGTTCGACGACGACCCGGAGAACACCTCGTACCGCAGGGGCTATTGCGAGCAGTTCGCAACGTCGATGGCGGTCATGACCCGCACACTCGGAATCCCGACGAGGGTCGTCCTTGGTTTCACCCCCGGTGACCGCATCGGTGTCAACGAAGTGGTGATCCGCGACAACAACGCCCACTCCTGGATCGAACTGTGGATCCCGAGCCAGGGATGGGTCAGCTTCGATCCGACACCGCGCAGTGACGGTGCGAACCCCGCCACAAGCTACGACGCGATGGAGGAAGCGCTCGGTTACGACCTCGCCGCGTACCTCAACCAGATCCCCGAGCCGGAGCGCACACGGTTCCCGTCCGGCGCCAACCTGCCCAGTGGCATCTTCGCACCCGACACCAATCGCCCCGAGCCTGGTTTCATCGGCACTGGCGGTGAGAGAACAACGTCTTCGGGTCTCCCCTGGTGGATCCCGATCGCCGGCCTCTTCGCCACACTCGTGATTCTCATCATCATCGCTCTGCCGCTCGTCAAGTGGATTCGCCACCGCAGCCGGATGCGACGCCTCTCCGAAGGCGACATCTCGGCGGCGTGGGAAGAGATAGTCGTACGCCTCACCGATCTGTCTGAAGAACCGGATCCAGCCTCGACGCCGGATGAATTGGCGGCACGGGTCGATGGAGCGATGGCGCCGTTGGCCACCGTTTACACCCGGTCGGTGTACGGCGGCGCCGAGACCGTTTCGGATGAGCAGGTCGAGATCGCACGCCGATCGATGGAGCTGACGGGCGAGCGGCTCACGACTCGCTACTCCCCCATGGAACGCACGCGCTCACTGTACCGATTGGGTTCGCTCCGGAGACGGTTCCGGCGATGAGTTCAGGTGGGGACGGGCAGTTAGCGATGTCCGGGGGACGAGAGAGGTAGTACGTAGTACGAATGGCGTAGTACGACTCGGAGACATTACAGACAGGGATCTCGTTCGGGTTCTGTGCGAGAACCGCAAGAAGCGGATGGTTCCCGCTTGATCCGGAGTCGTACTACGTCATTCGTCATACGTACTTCTGCCTGCTGCTCTCCGGCTCTCACCGACCCCACTCATCTCGGACGTGGCTCTCTTCAGCCGCTCGCTTCGTCGACCTCTGTCTGAACGTCATCTTCGACGAAGCGCAGCATCTCGAGGAACTGCGCCCGATCGAGTTCGAATCTCGAGACGTCCTCTTCGACGGATTGCGTGATGTCGTTGATCGCTACGAAGAACGCGAGCTGTCCTTGTCGAAGAGCGTCGAGAATCTCCTCTTCATCGACGGCGACAGCGAAGATCGACTCGCCATCGGTGACGAGACGGATCTCGGAGAGGTGGTTCTCCATGTCCCCGGTACGACGGAGGTAGTCCCACGCGCGGCGGACCCGCTGGATCGACATCCCGTTGTCGAGCAGACTCCTCACGACCCTCAGGGCTACGAGGTCACGGAACGAGTAGAGACGGCGCCGACCCGGCCGACCACCGGTCTGCTGGAGAGAGGGTTGTACCAGAGCCACCTTGTCCCAGTAGCGAAGTTGATGAGGCGTGCAGCCCGTCAGACGAGTCGCTTGCTGAGCGGTGAATCCTTCCACGCGTTCTCCCCATCAATCTCCGGCCGCCCGGCCGGTTCGTAAATCCTTGTGATCCCTCGCGGGAGAGTCAACCTTAGCGCTCTCGGCGCCAACGTTCTCTGACGTCTTCCATCCAGCTCGAGACGGAAAACGAAGCGTTTCGCTCGGCCCGTACCCCACGCATCGTTGCCGCGATCGCAGCGGCGGACGCCACCATCAAGATGAATCCCAATCCGGCGAGATAGGAGAAACGGGTGAAGGTTCCGAGCATGATCGCAAGTCCGACGAAGAAGCCGGCTCCTGCGACCAGCCGACGACGCTTGTTCCGTGCCGGCAAATCGGCCCTGGCAACCGTCTGCGCGAGTTTCGGATCCTCCGCATAGAGGTTGCGCTCGATTTCTTCGAGGATCTTCTGTTCTCGATCGTCCAGCGCCATCCGGCAAGCCTCCGAGTCATACCATTTCTCAGTTGCAGTATACCGGTACCTCGCTTTCGCGTAACGGGTGTCTTAGATCCCGCTACGGCCCTTGCGTTCCGAATCTCCCGGGCGTGGCGCGACCCTTGCCGGCATCACCGCTCCCGCCCCGAACCGTTCCCGCACCCCGTCAACGGCCTCTGCGGCAGCATCGGCCCGTTCGCGACCGAGGACCATCTGTCTGGTGCCGTCCACGTCGACAAGATCGCTGACTGCTACTCCGAGCAGGCGGACGGATCGTGCGCCGATCGCCGCACGATCGATGAGCCCCCGGGCGGTCTCCCATATCTCGGCTGTGGATGCGATGGATTCCGGGTGACGGGACGATCGGCTGATCGTGGTGAAGTCGGAGAATCGCACCTTGAGAGTGATCGTGTGACCGGCGACCCGCGCCTTCGTCAACCGGGCTGCCACCTGATCACACATTCTGAGAGTCTCACGCTCGATCGTGTCTCGATCTCGGAGGTCGATGGCGAAGGTTCCCTCCGACGAAATCGATCGAGTCGGTGCCCCTCCCTCAACAGCGCGAGGGTCCCGGGCGTGGGCCAGCGCATGAAGATGCCGCGCTGCTGCCCTGCCGATCCGGTGTTCGAGGAGAGGCAGCGGTGCCTCGGCCAGGTCGCCGATGGTTCGGATACCGAGGTCACCGAGCGACCGATCCGTCGCCTCCCCGACCCCCCACAATTCGCCCACGTCGAGCGGATGGAGGAAGTTGAGTTCGGTGCCGGCCGCGATGCGGAGCATCCCGTCCGGCTTTGCATGTTTCGATGCAAGCTTGGCAACGAACTTGTTCGCTGCGATCCCGACCGACGCCGGGATGCCGACCTGGTCTCTGATGGTCGCCCTGATCTGTTCGCCCACATCTTCGACCGACTCGAAGTGGAGCCTGAGTCCGGACACGTCGAGGAATGCCTCATCGATCGATATCCCTTCGACCAGCGGCGTGAACGAACGCATGATCTCGAAGATGTCGGCCGACACGGCGCCGTAGAGGCCGTGAGAGGTGTTGACGATCACGAGACCGGGGCATCGCCGACGAGCCTCCCCCACCGGCATCGCCGATCGCACTCCGAAGCTACGAGCCTCGTAGCTGGCCGATGCCACGACACCACGACCTCCGGTCCCGCCGACGGCGACCGGCTTCCCTATCAGATCCGGATCATCGAGTCGTTCGACTTCGACGAAGAACGAATCCATGTCGACGTGAAGGATTGGCTCGGCGAACCGTGTCATGCCTCCACCGTACCGGTACCCTCGACCGGATGAACGCCATGAGCGCCGGCATCTTCCTCGTTCGGCACGGCGAGGTCCACAACCCCGATCATGTGGTCTACGCGGACCTCGCCGGTTTCCCGCTCTCGGCTACCGGGCGACGGCAAGCCCTCGAGGTTGCAGACCATCTTCCCGATCACGCCACGGTGGTGACTTCGCCCCTCGATCGCGCCGTCGAGACGGCTCAGATCATCGCGAGCGGCACCGGCAGCGATGTAATCATCGATGATGCTCTGACGGAGTGGGCACTGGGATCGCGCTGGGCCGGCCATGTTTGGGAACAGCTCGACGAGTCGTTTCCTGGCGAGCTCACGGCGTACCTCGAACATCCGGATGATCTCCCGTTCTCTCCGGAACCTCTCGCCGAACTCACCCGGCGGGTTGCAGTAGCGGTCCAACGGCGCTCGGACATATCAGACGGGCCGCTGGTCTTCGTCTCGCACCAGGACCCGATCCAAGCAGCCCGCCTCTCTCTCACCGCCCGCCCGCTCGCCGGCCTCAACAGGAACAAGCCCATGCACGCCGAAGCCGTCGAACTGATACCTCGTTCAACCGGACCATGGATCGAGCGTGGTTCCTGGGCTCCGAATCAGGACCCGGTCTTTCCACCGCCGCCTTCGAGTCCCTCGTCGCGCTGACCACAGGCTCCGCTACACTGCCGTCGCCCGTCCCCGAACGAGGAACATCGTGGAGAATCGCACCATCATCAAGAGCGTGCTGTTGGTTGTCGGCGTTGTCGCCGTCCTCTTTCTCGCAGGGCTGGCCGTTGCAAGTTCACCGTCCGCTGATGTGACCGAGGCAGCGAAACTCCCCACGACCACGACAACAACAGAACCGCCCCCGGAGGGCGTGTTCGTCGTCCTACTCGACAATGGTTCGTTCCGTCCTTCCAATGTCCTTCTCGACCTCGACGAGGTTTGGATCGTCAAGTGGATCAATAACGATGACCGTGAATACCTCATGGCAGACAAAGAGGGACATTTCGAGGTAGTGCTCGGCCCGGGTGATGAGTTCGAGTTCGACTACGGCACCCTCGAACCCGGCATCTACCGCGTCTTCGCAACGGTCGGATTCAACCGCATCCCGGGAACGATCGACACCCGTCCGAAGCAGTAGGACGCCTGCGGCGTCGGTACTGAGTACTCAGTACGCCCCCGTCGCCCCCGTCAGGGGGCAGCGAAGATCAGCACCACGTTGTGGCCGCCGAAACCGAAGGAGTTGCTCATCGCGTACTGCACTTCGACGTTCCTGGGACTCCACGGCACGTAGTCGAGGTCGCATTCGGGGTCCGGGTCGGTCAGGTTGATCGTTGGGGCGATGACGCCGTCTCGGATCGACAGCACGCTGGCAACAGCCTCGATGGCTCCTGCACCACCGAGCAAGTGTCCCGTCATCGATTTCGTGGACGAGATCGGTACCCGGTAGGCAGCGTCACCGAACACCGACTTGATGGCCATGGTTTCGGTGACGTCGTTCGCCGCCGTCGACGTCCCGTGTGCGTTGATGTATGAGACCTGCTCGGCGACGATCCCTGCATCATCGAGTGCGCTCTGCATCGCTCTGGCCGCACCGTCACCTCCTGGGCGTGGCAGTGTCACGTGGTAACCGTCGGCCGACATGCCGTACCCGACGACCTCGGCGTACACGGTCGCTCCGCGTTCGAGAGCGTGCTCGCGTTCTTCGAGAATGAGAGCTGCTGCCCCTTCGGACATCACGAAGCCATCCCGGTTCGCGTCGAACGGTCGGCTGGCGCCCTTTGGATCGTCGTTGCGCTTGCTCAGCGCCCTTGCCTGGGCAAAGCCACCCATGGCGAACCGCGTGATGGCAGCATCAGCTCCACCGGCGAGCATCACATCGGCCGCGCCTCTGGTGATGATCGCAGCGGCATCGCCGATCGCGTTGGCCGAGGCGGCACACGCGGTCACCGCGGTGGTGTTCGGTCCGTAGAGATTGAAGTCGATCGAGACCTGTCCCCCCGCCAGGTTGGCGATGATCTTCGGGATCCCGAACGGACTCAAACGGTGTGGACCGACCTTGAGCAGTGTGGTCAACTCCTCTTCGAACGTTGCGACCCCTCCGATGCCCGAGCCAACGACGACGCCCGTTCGGTAGGCGGCCGGGTCGCCGTGCTCGTACGCGATGCCCGCATCGTTGAGCGCCTCGCGAGCGGCAACCCAGAAGAGCTGAGCGTAGCGATCCATCCGCCTCGCCTGGCGTCGGGGCATGAAGGCTTCGACGTCGAAATCTGCGATCTCACCGGCAATCTGCGATGGCAGATCCGAAGCGTCGATCAACGTGATCGGGCCGATCCCCGAGACACCGTTGAGAAGGCCACGCCAGGTGCTTTCGACGTCACGTCCGACTGGGTTGATGGTGCCGAGGCCGGTGACAACGACGCGACGGTCGTTCATGATGCGCTCCTACTCCTGCTGCTAGCCGTTGAGCTTCGCCTCGACGAGGTCAACTGCTTCACCGACCGTCGTGATCTGCTCTGCTTCCTCGTCGGGAATCTTCACTCCGAAGTTGTCCTCGAGGGCCATGAGCAGTTCGACGACGCCGAGCGAATCGACGTCAAGGTCTTCTTCGAACTTCGCATCGGACCTGATGTCGTCCCGTTCAATCCCCAACTCGTCGACGAGCAGGTCGGTCAGCTTCGATTCGATCTCTGTGCGCTCCATTGATTCAGCCTCCTAGTAGCCGTTCTACAGGGCCAGTCCACCGTCAACGACGAGTGTCTGTCCCGTTACGTATGCCGCGTCGTCGGAGGCAAGATAGCCCACCGCCGCTGCGATCTCTTCCGGCCGTCCGAGTCGGCCGACGGCAACCCTGCTGGCTACCTCTTGTGCGATCTCGGTTCCGAGTTCTTCCGTCATGTCCGTTTCGATGAAACCCGGGGCAACAACGTTGACGGTGATGTTCCTCGATCCGATCTCTCTGGCGATCGATTTCGAGAATCCAATGATCCCGGCCTTCGACGCTGCATAGTTCGCCTGGCCGGGATTTCCCGATATCCCGGAGATGGAACTCACTGAGATGATGCGCCCCCATCGGGAGCGGAGCATGCCGCGCATCGCTGCCCGGGAGCAGAGGTACACGGAGCGAAGGTTCGTCTCGATGACCTGATCCCAGGCATCGGGGCCCATCCTCAGAAGCAGGCCATCACGCGTGATGCCGGCGTTGTTGACGAGGACTTCAACCCGACCGAGACGCTCTTCCACTTCCTTGAACATCGCGCTGACGGCGTCGGTGTCGCCAACGTCCGCCTGCACGACCATCGCCGTTCCGCCATTCGCCGTGATCGCTTCGACGACCTCGTCGGCCGCTGCCATGTTCGCCGCGTAGTTGACCACAACAGCGTGGCCGTCGGCCGCAAGGCGCAGAGCGACTGCTCGGCCGATGCCACGCGAGCCTCCGGTGACGAGCGCTACGCGGCTCATCCATACCTCGCTCGTTGCCGGTCGGCCATGATCTCGATGCCGGTTCGGTCGCTCGGCGGGAGTGCAGCATCGCTGATCGAATCCGGAACGACCTTCTGACCCCACTGGATCGCGGTCGCTCCCCATGTCAAACCTGCTCCAAATGCAACGAGCACGAGCTTGGCTCCCGGCTTCAGGCGACCGCGGTCGATGGCTTCCGAGAGGGCGATCGGGATCGTGGCTGCCGACGTGTTGCCGTATGCGTCGATGTTCGTGTACACCTTGTCGGGGTCGATTCCGAGACGCTTCGTCGTGGCGTCGATGATCCTGATGTTGGCCTGATGGGGGATGAGCAGGTCCACGTCGTCGACCGACCATCCTGCGTCGGCAAGCGCCTTCTCCGCCGCGACAGCCATGCCAACGACGGCATTCCTGAAGACCTCTCGACCATCCATCACGACCCGTACCGGCGAGGGGATCTCCATCCATGACGACCCGGCGCCTTCGATTGTCAGGGCGTTGGCAAGGGTCCCATCCGAACCGACGTTGATCGATTGGATGCCCTCGTCGGTATCCGAAGGTTCGACGATGACCGCCCCCGATCCGTCACCGAACAGCACCGCAGTGTCGCGGTTGTTGAGATCGAGGTACGGCGTGAGCCGTTCGGAACCGAGCAGGAGGATGCGACTCGCCGATCCCGTGGCGATGAGTCCGGCAGCGAGGTTGAGACCGTAGATGAAACCCGTGCAACCCGCGTTCGTATCAGTCGCTGCGGCGTTGACAGCACCGAGCTTCGCCTGGAGGTGACAGGCCATCGCCGGGATGAATCGATCGGGCGTACAGGTTGCAACAAGGATGTAATCCAGATCGGTTGCTTCCAACCCGGCGGCCGCGAGGGCGTGCCGTGCCGCGACCGCTGCCATGTCGGAGTTGTCAACGTGCGAGACCCTCCGCTGCCGGATACCCGAGCGTGTCTCAATCCACTCGTCCGACGTATCGATGATGGTCGCAAGATCGTCGTTCGTCACGACCGGTTCCGGAGTGCATCGACCCCAGCCGGTGATCATCGCTCGTTTCATTCGGGTTCCTCCTCGCGCAAGTCGGTCATTGTACGGACGGGTCGCTCACGACCGTGGCGATTCCGTCCAGATCCGATACAACGTGGATGGTTGCATCCGGGAGCGTCCGCTTGACGAGGCCGGCCGTCACGTCTCCCGGTCCGACGTGGATGAAGGTTGAGATCCCGTCGGCCGCCATCTGCTCGAGTGTCGCCGCGAACTGGACCGGCTTGACGAGTTGTTCCCCGAGCTGCCGAGCCGGATCTCCGACCGGCATTCCCGTGACGTTCGCATACACCGGGAACTCCTGCTCCTGGAACTCAGCGCCTTCGAGGGCGGATGCCAAACGCTCCGCAGCCGGTTCCATGTACGGCGAGTGGAACGCTCCGGCGACGTCGAGCGGAATCGCCCGACGGATACCGAGAAGGCGTGCGTTCTCACTCAGCCACTCGATGTCAGGTCTGCTGCCGGCGAGCACGATCTGTGACGGCGTGTTGACGTTCGCCACCCAGAGCCGTCCGCCTTCCGCCCGCCGGTCGGCGGCGACACGCTCGGCGTGCTCAAGGTCGGCGCCGATCACCGCCGCCATGCCGGATGGATCGCTGGCCAACGGGGCGTCGGCCATCGCCCGGCCGCGCTCGGCGACGAGCGCAAGCCCGTCTTCGTAGGAGAGCGCTCCCGCTGCCGCCAGGGCTGTGTACTCGCCGAGGGAGTGCCCTGCAGCCGCAGAAGGTGCGCTCGGAAGCGCATTCCTCAGTGTCTCCCAGAGCGCGTATGAGACGGCGAAGAGGGCCGGTTGGGCATGTTCGGTCTTCGTGAGTTCTTCTTGAGGGCCTTCTGCAACCAACGTCTTGAGCGACCATCCGAGAACACGGTCCGCGGTCTCGACCAGGAGATCGGGGCGCGCGGAAAACACGTCGGCTCCCATGCCGACCTTCTGACTCCCCTGACCCGGGAACAAGATGGCGTATCTGGACATCAAGACTACTCCGCACTGGTTCGATCTACCGACCCCCGAGGTGTCGCAGGGGTTTCATTACCGGTTCGACGCTAGCCTCGCGGAGCACCTCTCGAGGAGTTCCTCCACATGGTCGATCGTCGTTCTCAACTCAGCGCGTCCGTGCCCGTGGGGCCCAAGGCGCCGCTGAACATTCCAAACGAATTCCTCAGGCTCTATGACCTCTCCTACAACCTCTGGTGGTCATGGGATCCTGCCGGACGTGACCTTTGGGGACGTATCGACCCACAGGCTTGGGCCGCGACACGAAACCCCATGGGCATGCTCCAAGTCGTGGAGCCGTCTACGTGGGAGGCGCTCGCCGCGAGCGGGAGCTTCAGCGAGCTCTACGACGAGGTCGTCGAGCGATTCGACCGTTACCTCTCGAGCGATCAGACCTGGTTCGACCGGAACCACGGTGGCGAGATCGACGGCCCGGTCGCCTACCTCTGCGCTGAATACGGCATCAACGAGAAGCTCCCCTTCTACTCCGGAGGTCTCGGCGTGCTCGCCGGCGACCACGTGAAATCCGCATCGGATCTTGGTATCCCCCTGGTCGCCGTCGGCCTCCTCTATCGGCGAGGTTTCTTCCGTCAGGCTATCGATCCCGACGGCTGGCAGCAGCACACGTATCAGCGCCTCGAAATGCGGCGGCGCCCCATTCGAGAAGTGCTCGACCCTCACAGCGGACGCCCACTTCGCGTGACGCTCTCGCTGAACGGTCGCGACATCGCTGTCGGGGCATGGAGAATCGACGTCGGACGCGTTCCACTGATCCTGCTCGACACCGACCTCCCCGAGAACGACCCCGCGGATCGACCAATCACGCACATCCTCTACGTGCGCGGCCGAGAGGCACGCTTCGCACAGGAGACCGTCCTGGGAATCGGCGGAGCCAGAGTGCTACGAGCGCTCGGTATCAACCCGGCGATGTGGCACGTCAACGAAGGCCACGCGGCGTTGAGTCTCTTGGAGCGCCTGTCCTGGGAGATCGGTTCGGGCCAGGATCTCGAAACGGCCAAGCGTTCGGTCGCCGATCGAACACTGTTCACGCTCCACACTCCCGTTCCTGCCGGGAATGAAATCTTCAGCCCTTCACTCGTCACGGCCGCACTCGATGGCACGATCGAGGGAATCGAGATGGACACCCAGCGCGAACTCGCTCGAAGCGGTTCCAATGACGGCACCGTGTTCGACATGGGAGCCCTGGCCATCCGCCTATCGGATCGCACGAATGGTGTCTCGGCCCGGCATGCCGACATCGTGACTCGCGACTGGGGCGATCTCATCGGTGGGCCTGCGTTCGCTGTGACCAACGGTGTTCATCCGTCAACATGGCTCGGCCGATCCATGTGCCGTCTCCTCGAGAATGTGCTCGGCCGTGACTGGGCCGAGAGAACAAACGGATCGAAGATGTGGGAAGCGATCAGGGACATCGACGACAAACACATCTGGCGTGCTCATGAGTCCCAGCGCGAGTTGATGACCCGTCGTCTCCGAACCCGACTCCGAGAGGAGTACGCCCGGCACGGTGCCGGATCCCGTCGGCTCCGTTGGCTCGACGATCAGCTGCCTGCAGATCGTCTCACGATCGGGTTCGCACGACGATTCGCGACCTACAAGCGGGCAGGAATCCTCTTCACCGATCCCGACAGGCTCGAGGCGATTCTCAGGAATCCTGAACGGCCGGTCCAACTCGTGTTCGCGGGCAAGGCACATCCCGCCGATCGGGAAGGGCAAGCGCTTATCAAGTGGGTCTTCGAGATGTCCCAGAACCCGCGATATGAGGGACACCTGTTCTTCATCGAAGACTACGACCTGCGCCTCGGTCGGACCCTGGTCACCGGATCCGACGTGTGGCTCAATACACCGGTCCCGCCTCGCGAAGCGAGCGGCACGTCCGGCATGAAGTCAGCGGCGAACGGCGGCTTGAACCTCAGTGTCCTGGACGGCTGGTGGGCGGAGGGCTTCGACGGAACGAATGGCTGGGGGTTCGCCGAACACTCGTCCTCCGACGCGGAGGACGCCGACACGTTGTACCGCTTGCTCGAGACAGAGGTCGTACCGACGTTCTACGATCGAGATCAGGCAGGTCTGCCCCGCTCCTGGATCACCATGATGAAGTCAGCCATGATCACCGGCCTGTCCGAGTTCTCGACCCATCGGATGCTCAAGGATTACGCCGAAAAGGCGTACCTGCCGCTGGGAAGGCGCGAGCGCTAGTCCTGCTTCAGGTCGAGGGCATTGCGAATCCCGCGAACGGCTTGCGCTGTGCGCTGGTCGTTCTCGACAAGAGCGAACCGCACGTGACCGTCTCCCGAGGGGCCGAAGCCGATGCCGGGGCTCACTGCCACTTTCGCCTCATCGAGGAGATACAGAGCGAAGCTCAGTGAGTCCATGTGGCGGTAGGGCTCGGGGATCCTGGCCCAGACGAACATCGTGCTCTTCGGCTTCTCGATCTCCCAGCCGAATCGGTTGAGTCCGTCAACGAGGATGTCTCGACGACGCTTGTAGATGTCGACAACCTCCGAGACGTAGTCATCGCACTCGTTCAGGGCGATGATCGATGCGATCTGGATGGGTTGGAATGTTCCGTAGTCGAGATATGACTTGAGCTGGCCCAATGCCGCGATCATCTCGGGGTTTCCGACCACGAAACCGACCCGCCAACCTGCCATCGAGTGGCTCTTCGACAGTGTGTAGAGCTCGACGCCGACATCTTTGGCGCCGGGCACCTGCAACATGCTCGGCGGCTCGTATCCATCGTACGTGATGTCGGCATAGGCGAAGTCGTGCACGAGCATCGTGTCGTTCTCCTTTGCGAACGCCACGAGGCGTTCGAAGAAGTCGACATCGACCGTCGCTGTGGTCGGGTTGTGGGGGAACGACGTCACGATCACCCGGGGCCGGGGCCACGAGTTGTGATAGGCCTCGGTGAGTCGCTCGAAGAAATCGATTCCGGTCGAGAGGTGCACACGCTGGACGTCGGCACCGGAGAGCACTGCCGCATAGATGTGGATCGGATACGACGGCTCGGGAACCAGTGCCACGTCGCCCGGCTGGACGAGCGCCCACATGAGATGGGAGAGCCCTTCCTTCGCCCCGATCGTGTTGATGATCTCGGTCTCGGGATCGAGTTCTACGCCGTAGCGGCGTAGGTATCTGTCGGCGACCGCCTTACGGAGATTCGGAATGCCGCGAGACGCCGAATAGCGATGATTCTTCCCGCTTCGTGCTGCCTCGACGAGCTTGTCGACAACGATCGGGGGTGAGGGAATGTCCGGATTCCCGAAACCAAGGTCGATCACGTCGATTCCGCTTCTGCGTGCTTCGAGCACCTTCTTCGTGACCTTGGCAAAGACGTACGGCGGCAGGTTGTCGATTCGTCGGAAATCCATTCAGGGAGCGTAGGCCCGACGCCGACGGTTCGGAAGGATCAGATCGCCAGTGGTTCAGCCGGGAAGCAGCTTGCGGAGCGGGCCGGGAACGATCTCGGCGCCCCACTCTGTCGCGGCAAGGACGAGGTCGAGCGAGTCCACCGAGCCATCCCAGTGCTCCTCGACGATCTCCCGTCCTGCTCCGTCGATGAGATGGTTCAGGGCGATAGCCACGACGATCAAGTCGTCGAGTTGGCCGATGCCTGCGATGAAGTCGGGGATCAGATCGATCGGTGAGACCACGTAGATCATCGCGGCGACGGCGAACGTCTTCCGCTTCACCGAGACGCGGGGGTCTCGGGCGATCCGGCCCAGGAGCTTGACGATGTTGGGGATCATCAGAATCGTCTCGCGGGCGATCGCCCTCGCATCTCGCTTTGGAACGGGGACCGTATCGAGTCGTGACATGTTTACGAGCGTATCGACGAGGCGAGGTAAGCGGCACCGATCGCCCCCGCCCGCGGACCGGCACCGGCGACCAGGATCGGCGGAAGCAGCCGGTGGTTGCCTCCATGGAGAGCATCCGCCGCAACCCGGCGTGCGGGCCCAAGCAGCGATTCGCCCACAGAGCCGAGTCCACCTCCAACAACGACGAGTTCCGGGTCAAAGATCGCGATCAGGTTCGCAAGACCGCGCCCGAGTTCTGATCCAACCTGGGCGACCAGTCCGCGTGCAACCTCGTCACCGGCATCCGCGGCCGCGGTGACATCCTCCCCGGCGATCGCTCTCGATCCAAAGCCGATGGCGAGAGACCCTTCCGGGTTGAGGGTCATGACCTCGTGTGCCAGCCGAACCAGAGCCGGACCCGACGCGACGGTCTCCCAGCATCCTCGCTTCCCACAGTCGCAGAGAAGACCAGCAGTGTCGTGCCGGATGTGACCCCACTCCCCTGCGAACGACTCGCCGCGATAAACGGATCCGTCCGTCATGATCGCTCCACCGATGCCCGTTCCGAGCGTCACGAGCAAGAAGTCGTCGAAACCTCGGGCGGCACCTGCCACGCGCTCACCGAACGCGGCGACGTTCGCATCGTTGTCCACGGCGACCGGCACTCCCAGTTCATCCTCCAGCAGCGTCTTCAGAGGGATGTTGGTGCCCTGGACATGTGGTCCCCACGCCAGAACACCTTCCGGCCACTGGACAAGGCCGGCAAGGCCAACGCCGACGGCATCCACGTCATCGGCCCACACACCCCGAACCGCCTCGAGAGCGATGTCCACCAACGCACCTCTTCGCGTCGCAGTGTGCCGGTCATCGACAAGTACGCCGTCGTCGAGGCGAACGGCGAGAGCCTTCGTTCCTCCGATATCGATTCCGATGGTGCTCATGGGCGCGCAGAGTATCAGGGCTAGAGAACACGGGAACCGAATGCGGGCCGGGAAGCGTCGGAGCGGTGAACGAGCATGGAGGCTCATATGAGGCAAATCGTCACTACCGCCGTAGCGGCAGCACTGATGCTGTCCGCATGCGCCCTACCAGTCGGATCTGCAGAGCCGACAAGCACAACGGAGGTGACGACCACGACGGTCGTCGAGACACCTCACCCTTCTGCATCGCGAACATTGATGCCATTCGACGCCTGTGATGACCTGCTCGAATGGACGATCGAGCATGCGCTGGAGCGTGTCGGGCCCTACGGCCTCGATGGGTACAGCGCCTATCCGGTGTTCACCGAGTTCGCTGAATTCGCCGGCGAATTGGATTCTGCGGATGGTCGGGTCTCCGCGGCTCCTTCCACCGTCGCAGACGCCATCAAGAGCGGCGTGATCGGTACGAACCTCCAGGAAGCCGGCGTCGACGAACCGGACCTCGTGAAGACCGACGGCAGAAGAATCGTCGCCATGAGCGGAAGCACACTCTACGTTCTCAGCATCGACGGGGGCCGACTGACGCTCGAAGGTTCCATCGACCTCGGGTTCTGGACCCAGGACCTCTTCCTTGATGGTGATCGAGTGATCGCCATCGCAGACGGCGGCTACGACATCATCCCGTTCCGTGAGGATGTCATCGGTACCGACGGTATCAGCGCCCCGACGTACACACCGGTCCTGACGGTGGCGGAGATCGACATCTCCGATCTCGACGATCCCGAGTTGGCGAGAACCCTTCGTATCGATGGTCGGTACGTGTCGTCTCGCATGGTCGACGGTGCGATTCGCCTCGTCGTGTCATCCGGTCCGACCGGATTCGCATGGGCATATCCCGAGGGCGGTGGCCTTCGCTCCGAGCGGGATGCAGAGGAGAAGAACAGGGAGATCATCGAGAACTCAACCGTCGAGAACTGGTTGCCCTACTTCATCATCACCGATCACGAAGGACGAGACGAGATCGTTGATGAGGGCACCCTGCTCGCATGCGACCGCACACACCGACCGGACGACTTCTCGGGGTTCACGACACTCTCAATCGTGACGCTCGATCCCGACGCTCTCGACGTTGCCGATTCAACGGGTGTCTTCGCAGATGGCGACATCGTGTACTCGTCCGATGACGCGACCTATGTCGCTACCACCCGATGGCAGGACCCGGTCCTGTTCGAGCGCGGCGAACGCCCGGATGGCGTGAAGACGCAGATCCACAAGTTCGCGCTCTCCCCATCCGGTGCCGACTACCGGGCCTCCGGAGTCGTGCCCGGCTACATGCTGAGCCAGTGGTCCATGTCCGAGTACGACGGCTACCTCCGTGTGGCCTCGACCGATTCGCCGCATTGGTGGGACGGTCCCGAGTCGGAGTCGATGGTCACGGTGCTCGAAACGGACGGCGACGAACTCGTGGAAGTCGGCAGCGTCGACGGACTCGGGCGCGGAGAGCGGATCTACTCCGTACGCTTTTTCGCCGATCGCGGATATGTCGTGACCTTCCGCCAGGTGGATCCGCTCTTCGTCATCGATCTCTCGGACCCTGAGCACCCGAGCATCGAAGGCGAACTGAAGATCCCCGGCTACTCGGCGTATCTGCACCCGATCGCAAGCGGCCACCTGCTCGGTGTCGGACAGGACGCCGACCTGGACGGCCGAACACTCGGCCTCCAGGCATCCCTCTTCGACGTGTCCGACGCCAACGACCCGGAGAGGACCGACCGGTTCACGATGGAGGGAGCGCAGTCCGAGTTGGAGTGGGACCACCACGCCTTCCTCCACGATCCATCATCGGGCCTGACCGTGTTCCCATACCAGCGGTGGGACGAGACCAAGGGCGGACCACCACCGACTGGAGCACTCGTGTTGACGGTTACAGAAGACGGAATCCGCAAAGCCGGTGTCATCTCACACGATC
Source organism: Actinomycetes bacterium (assembly GCA_023336855.1). GTDB lineage: Bacteria > Actinomycetota > Acidimicrobiia > Spongiisociales > UBA5794 > JAHEEL01. The sequence continues at coordinate 5,657 of JAMBLK010000088.1, read as the reverse complement.
AGAAGGGATCCGGTTGGTGGATGCCGATCCGCCGCACTCTCCTGATCGACGGAAACCTGGTGACGATCTCAGACGGCGGAGTGATGGTTTCGGATTCAGAGAGCCTCGAGACACTGGACTGGGCGGAGTTCTAGACCGACTCCCGCCGGTGTACTGGGTACTGGGTACTCAGTACGTCGAGCGCAGCGAGACCTACTCGATGGTGATCGTCGTTGGGCCGCTTGTGCCGTCTTCATCGTCGGCGGGTTCGCGAACGGCTGAGACGATCTCGTCGACGAAGGCGGCAACACCGCCGGCGACCTCATACGTGGCCTTGGCCATATGAACTCCTGCGCGGCGGAGTCCGTTCTGAATCGGACGCTGTTCTCTGAACCGGTCCCACATCATTCCACCATCCCGAATGTCACTCGAAGCTCGCCCTCATGTAGTTTGGCACCCAGAACGTGTCTCCGCCGGAGCGAATCCGGCAGCACGATGGATCGTCGGTACGGGCCGACGGTCACGAACAGTTCGTGGTCATGGCGCATCAGGTCGACGTCCGAGTGCTCGACGAACGGCATGCCAACCACCATCACGACATTCTCGCCGGCGTCCTCGACACGGAACGGGCGGCCCTCCGAAAGCCTCTCCGTGGGATCTGTGTCGCCGAAGAGTTCCTCGCCGAGGACTCTGAGCCGATCGACACCCACCATCTCCTCGTCGAAGAGACGGAGTCGTCTGATGTCGACGTCCGCGAAACCCTCCTCGACTGCCTCGAGGTGGGTCGCCTGAATCTCCCTCCACCGCTCGAAATATGGGTCGGTGACGACATCGGGGAGCACTCGGTTCACGATCGCCGCATCAACCGCGTAGCCAAACAAGCCGAGGTAGGTGTAGGTGCGCCGTGCCTCGGCGATCACCATCTTCTCCGGATTCATGACCAGCCGCGCTGACGTGATCTCGGGATTGCCCAGGATGTCGCGTACGCCATCGATCCGTTCGTAGAACCGGGAGACAGAGTCGAACACTTCCTCGTCGGCGATCGGCATCGACGAAACACGGCTCATCACAGGGCGAACGACCTTGGCCATCTTGCGACCCACAGGGAACATTTTCTCCATGTACCACGACATGACCTCCGGGAGACTCAACAGTCGCAGCGTCTCGGCGGTCGGGGCACAGTCGACGATGATCGTGTCGTACTCGTCCGACTCGGCATGATCTCTGACGCTTGCGAGCGAGAAGAGTTCATCCATGCCGGGGAAGACCGTCAGTTCCTCTGCTTCGATGCCTTTCAGACCCGACCAGTCGAAGATGTCGGTCAGGTAGTCGCGAACGGCCCCCCATGACTCTTCGAGTCGCTGCTGTGCGTCGATCTGTTGGGCGTCGAGTCCATCGACGACCTTCGTGGGTTCGTCTCCGAGCCGGACCTGGTAGGCGTCGGCAAGCGAGTGAGCGGGGTCGGTCGACATCACGAGCGTCCGATGGCCGAGATCCGCTGCACGGATCGCGGTGGCTGCTGAAATGGTCGTCTTGCCCACGCCACCTTTTCCGGTGACGAGGATGATCCGCATCAGACGGCTTCTTCCGCTCGCTTTTTCAATCCCCTCAGCGCCGTACCAACGATCTGCTTCTCAGCCTGCCTGCGCAGGAAGCCCGGCACCGTGAAGTTCGGTTCGACACGAAGCGCATAGACGACCTCGGTGTTGTCGCCGTCGATGACGTTGAACGTGTACGTCCCTTCGAGCAACGTCAAGTCGTCGTTGGGCCGTGCCGTCCACGAGAAACCATTCTCGACCTCGAAGCTGTAGTCGAGCGTGTACGAGATCTCTTTGATCATCGCATCGACGGTGAAGTCGGCAACGGTCGGCCGCCCGTACTCGTCCTCTTCGGTCACGGCCACAGATTTCACTCCGCCGGCCCATTCCGGATACGTCTCGATGTCGAGAGCGATCTCGTAGACGAATTGCTGCGATGCGGCGACTTCGATTGTTTGAACCGTGCCCTCCATCGACACTCCTTGTCTCGGTGTTACCGAATCGTAGCCAGACCCCGGATGGTGGCGGAGCGGACGGTCAGGAGCGATCGCCGTCGGCAACGATCTGTGTGAACCGGAGGTCGTACGCGATCTGCTCAGATGGGTCCGGATAGCGGTGCCGGATGGCCTCGATTCCGCGATCACGTTCCTCGTTCGAGAGGAGTTGAAGTGTGGAGACGAATCCTGCCGCGATCGCCGGTATCCAAACGCCGGCCGTCTTGACAACGGTCTCGACCGGATGAGTGACCGAGATTGAGTTGACGCGGTCGCCCAGGTATGCCGCCAGCAGATCTGGATCGGGGAATCGACCGGCGTCGATGATGGCGATCGACGGGAACCAGTGCGTCAGGAAGGAGTGTTCGTAGTGGTCGGCGCCCAGTGTCCAGATCTCGATCCGGCCGCCGTCGTCGATCACCCGGAGCGCCTCGTCAACCGACGTTCTCCAATCTCCGTAGTGGATGGAGAGATGGAACCAGACGAGGGAGAAGCTCCGGGAACGGAACGGCATGGCTTGCGCCGTGGCCCGCACACCGGTGAGTCCGCGCTCTCTCGCTCCGGTGAGCATCGTCATGGACGGGTCGAGAAGAACGGGGTGGTGACCCTGCCGGTTCCAGACCGCTGAGTGGTTCCCGGGACCACCCCCGGCGTCGAGAATTCGTGCGCCCGCGGCCATGAGCGTTCCCGCCTGTTCGGCACGCTCGAGGGATGCGTCGGACGGCGGGCGATACGCATATGCCGTTGCAAGCCGATCCAGGTCGACGTCATTCATGCCGGGTCGCTCGTCCGGTCGCACGGAAGTACCCGGTATTGATGCACTTTGTCACACCGATGCGCCAGGTGGTCGCCCGCGGTTGGTGGATGTCTCCGAAGTAGTGGAACGGCGGCTGCGTTCTCTCGATGTACTCGAGGATCGCCACCGAGCCTTTCTCCCGTCCGCCGATGACGTCGCATGCGAGTGCGGGAACGGCAGGCGGGACATGGGTCGCGAGAATGTCGACCGGACCGAGGCTCGAGAGCTTTGCAGCCATCTCACTCTCGGTGATCTCACCCGGCGTGTCGATGCTCGTCATGCCTCCGCCGGCGAAGCCGACACGGACACCCCCGATCGTGACGACCTCGGCATCCATGAACCGAGAGCCCTCGGGGAGATGGTCGGCAAGCATCTTCGGCCGGTCGACGTTTCCGTACGTCACGTAGGCCTCGCATCCGCGAAGAGCGTCGCAGACGTCTCGATACGCAGCCTCTGTGACCGTCCGATAGCGGTCCCGCAGCTCTTCCTCGCGTCCCGCCCAGTGGCGATGCCATATCTCGGACGCTGCTTCGTGGCCATCCGTTCCGCGAATCCTGACGAATTCGTCCACGAGCTCCCGGCCAGAGACATCGGCCACGATGCCATCGTTCGATCGGTAATCGATGTAGTTGATCAGATCGCCGAGAACGAGGAGAGGCTCCCCCATCAACGCGACGCGTCGGAGCGCGTCGCTGGCTCCGTGGACGTCGGACACGATGAGCATCAGACGGTGTCTGGACCGAACACCCGGGCCACGGCCACCATGGCTGCCGCCCCGGCCAATGCACCGAGGATCGCCAACGCGGGTGGCCATCCACCGAACGAGGCCGACATGCCGGCCATGCCGAATCCGACGAGACCTGCAACGATCGATCGACCAGCGAAACCGAAGCGGCGTTCCGGGTCGGCGAATTCCCACCCCTCTACCCACGATCCAATTCCTACGCCCACGATCCATGCGAGCAGCAGGAGGAATCCAACGAAGAGAGCGATTGCGTAGACAGGCACCATGACGTCAGCGTAGACCCGGATCGATCTGCCATCGCGCCTTGGCCGCGAACATCTCGCTCCGGACCCGCCCGTCGTCTTCGTCCTGGAGCCCCATTTCGATGGAGGCGCGACTCGACTCTGTGCCGAACTTGCCAATCGCCCATGCCGCGTGAGCCCTGAGCAGCCAGTCCGGATGACCCAGGTATCCGATGACGATCGGCTCGAGGTGCTCGGAGCGGTCGTTCCCTGCAGCAATCAGCGCGTTCCGCCGCAAGATCCTCGGTCGTCGCGACGGGAGATAGAAATGGCCGTACGTCTCGAGCAGTTCACGGTCGCTTGCACTGAGAACCCGGACGATGGAAGGGCCCTCGACCGACGATGCGCCGGTCAGAATCCGTTTGCCCGGTGGACAGGCGGTCAGACAGTCATCGCATCCATACAGGCGGTCTCCCACCGCCGTGCGAAACTCGACGGGGATGACTCCCGGAGCTTGGAGAAGATGGGCGAGACAGCGCCGCACGTCGACGATGCCATCAGCAACGATGGCGTTCGTTGGACATGCCGGGATGCAGGCGACGCACGAACCGCAGGAGCGATCGGTCGCAGTATCGAGATCGAGCGATGCGTCGGTGACGACAGATCCGATCAGCACCCACGGCCCGACGCCGGAAACGAGCACCATCGAACTCTTCCCCCACCACCCGACACCGGCACGCACGGCGGCGGCACGATCGACGAGCCGTGAGTCATCGGCAAGCACGGCGACCCGGTGACCACGATCGGTCAGGTGTGCAGCGATGGCGTCGAGCGCAGCCCGCAGTCCGATGTAGGCGTCGCCATCAGCGAAGCGAGCGATCCTCACCGTCGCGGTGTCAACGGCCGCTGTACCTGCGTCCGGCTGGTACCCGTACGCAACCGTGACGAGGCGTTCCGCCCACGGAAGGCTCCGGCGCACGTCTGATGCCGCGGCGGGGTCACGATAGGTGAACGCGAGCGTGCTCGCGAGCCCGGTGTCCCGGCGGCTCTCCATGACGGCGGCGAGGCCTTCGAACGGATCTGCCGTCGTTACGCCGAAACCGACGCACCCATGTTCAAGGGCGATCTCTTGGAGGTGGTCCCGAATCACGAGACCACGATACGGCGCTACGAGCGCCCCGGGTAGCGGCTCACGCCGTCACGGCGCTGCGATCCGGGCCACGAGCCACGAGTCGGATCGGAGAGACGAGGCCGGCGTCGGACAGTGCACCGATTGCCGCCTCCTCCTCGTCCCCGATCCGCGTGGGCCCGCCGCTCCCGGACAACAACATTGGAACGATGCAGTCCGCGCACGCCCCTGTCCCGTCCATCACACACACGTCACAGTCGATGATCAACTTGTCTCCTCTCAGTAACGAGGGACACGCTAAGGATCGGGTGTGACAGAAAAGAAGTAGGAGCAGTAGAGCAGTAGCGAGTAGAGCAGGACTGATCTACTGCTCTACTGATCTACTCTTCCTCCATGCGTCTTGGACTCAGTCTCGGCTACTGGGGCACGAAGCTCGCCGCCGACACGACACTGGTGACGGAGGCCGAACGCCTCGGCTACCACTCCGTGTGGACTGCTGAGGCCTACGGCTCGGACGCCGTTACCCCGCTCGCCTTCCTCGCCGCTCGCACCGAACGGATCAAGCTCGGATCAGGGATTCTCCAGATGCCGGCTCGGACACCCGCCATGACGGCCATGACCGCAGCGACCCTCGATGAGATGTCCCACGGCCGATTCCTGCTCGGCCTCGGTGTCTCCGGACCGCAGGTGGTCGAGGGCTGGCACGGGTGGCCATACGGGAAGCCGCTCCGGGTGACCAGGGAGTACGTCGAAAT
>JAMBLK010000087.1 GCA_023336855.1 Actinomycetes bacterium | reverse complement strand
CGGGCCAGACCAACGCCATACGACCCCGTGCCCTCAACCCCGACCTTGACGACCGGACCGAACCCGCACAACCAGTCCATCAAGGACCGATAGCCGGCTTCGTCGGTTGGGAACGACTCGATTCCCAGCATGCCGCCGTTCTCATCGATCGCCGCTGCTACGTGAACATCGGCGTGTGTGTCCACACCACCGAATACTCCCGATACCATCAACATGGCTGCCCCTTTCTCTCGCTTCAGGCAGAAGGGGTGGCACACGCCACCGGGACGGCGGAACGGGATCCAACCGAGCTGGCGCTAACAGCTCAACCGGCGTCTCACCGCCCGACCGGGGCGTGCAACACCACCCAGATCATCGCATACAACACACCCAGCCGGACATGGGCGGTGTGTACTCGGCTACCGGACTGGCGCCCCGGCTGATCAACGGTAGGAGCGGTTCACGTTCTCGGGAACATGGTCGATCATGTCGCTATCGAAATAGCAGAACGCCCAACGCTCGCCGGGTTCGAACGACTGCACAACACCGTGCCCAACGTCGTGGAAATGCCGCGTGGCGTGCTTGTTCGGGGAGTCGTCGCAGCAGCCGACGTGACCGCACTGCATGCACAATCGCAAGTGCACCCACTGGCCTCCGATCATGAGACAGTCTTCGCACCCTTCCATGGTGCTCGGCTCGACCGGTTCGATGTCGATCAGGTGTACACAAGGCATGGGGAGAGCCTTCCACAGGTCCGCAGAACCGTCAACCGCCACCAGCACCCACATCGGCTTCGAATTCACCGAGTCGTTGCATCACCTGAAACCGCAGCACCTATGCGGGTGACGGATAATGCAGGCTATGCGCTGGTAGCGATGCGTTCGCTCTCTCGCTGGAGGCCGTTGACCATCCCGTCGATACCTTTTCGCATCTGCTTGTCAGTGGAACCCTTCACCAAGCGACCCATCCGGTTGAGTGTGTAGCTGTAGTGAAGGTTCAGTTCGGTGCCATCGTCGTGAGGGGAGATGTTGAAATCCGCGATGGCGTCAGAGATCGGAAGCTTGAATGTCTCGTAAATGTTCACCGTCAATCGCTCGTTTGACTCATGTCGATCGACGCGTTCGTTGACACCGCCGAAGGGCTTGAAATCGCAGTGACGCGTGGACCCCTCGCTCACGGGCCCCTGGGAGGTCAACTCCGAGTCAGTGACGCCGGGGCTCCATCGCTGGATGTCCCCGAAATCGTGGAGTACCTCCCACACGGTCTCAATGGGGGCTTCGATCTGGCGTGTAATCGTGAACTGCGGCAATTCGGTGTCCTTCCGTTGTAGGACACCCAACGCGTAGCGAGCGCTCCGAATTCCAGACGACACCGGTGTCGGCGATCGTAGGTGCCGGCAGCGGCTCACTCAATCTCGGACGACGGGATGCACCCGCCTTGCACAAGTTCCACCTCATCTTGGTACGGCAGAGCATGCCGACCGTGTCGACACCTACGAGCGCTGGTCCACTGCCAGACCGTCGGGACGTGAAGAGGCGCACCCGCTGACTTGGCAACGGCGAGAGTTGCGGTCTCGCTGGAGTCACGGCCTACGGGTGCGCCGACCACGGACGCTACTCACAAGGACCGCCCGGATGCAAGCGGGCGCGACGAGATGGGACCTCTTCAGCCACTCCCATATCGCCACCCAAAACGGGGCCTATTCGCCCTGCAAGCGATCTCACCACGTCCGGCAAGGTGCGTATGTGTGCAAGCGGCGTGGGTTGGACAGGACGATCCCCGGGCCTCATGAAGACTCGGGGCGAATCGTGTAGCCGTGTCGGCCTGTGCTTGTTTCTCGTCAGGCCGGGCCTGTGGTTGAGGCGTGTCCACTCCCCATGTTTCTCGTCGCGCCTTCCTCACCATGTCCGGAGGTGCTGTCGGAGCGCTCGTCGTAGCTGCGTGCGTTCCGAAGACGACGGTGGTCGGATCCTCGTCGACGACGTCACCAACGAGTTCCACCGTTCCTGTGGTGGGTGGACCGGTCGACGTTGAGATCGCGATGCGAGCGATCTCGGATCGGATCGAGATCCGTCCGGGAGTCGAAACTGACGTGTGGCGTCTGGTTGCCGAGGTCACCACCGAAGATGCGGCCATCATCGAGCCGATTGCCGATTCCTACCTCGGGCCCACATTGCGTCTCAGGCAAGGCCAGCGCGTTCGGATCGTCTTCGACAACGAGATCCCTGATGAGACGATCGTGCACTGGCACGGCCTGGACGTACCGGAAGACATGGACGGCCACCCGCGTTTCGCTGTGCCCGAGGGAAGCCGGTACGAGTACGAGTTCACCGTCGGGAACCGGGCGGGCACGTATTGGTATCACCCTCATCCTCACGGTCGGACGGGACCCCAGGTCTATGCAGGGATGGCCGGCCTCCTTCTTGTCGGGGACGACGAGGAGGATGCGTTGTCACTCCCGAGTGGCGAGTTCGAGATTCCGATGGTCCTCCAGGATCGAACCTTCGACAACGATCGCCTGGTCTACCTGCCGAATGGGATGATGGATCAGGTGATGGGATTCCTCGGTAACGAGATCCTCGTCAACGGGCGTCCGGAAGCTGCGTTTTCAGTCGCTTCTCGGTCGTACCGGCTGCGCATTCTCAACGGCTCGAACGCCCGCATCTACAAACTCGGATGGGACGACGGGACACCGCTGGTCATTGTGGCTACGGACGGAGGGTTGCTCGAATCTCCGGTAACGCCACCATATGTGACACTCGGACCGGCCGAGCGCGTCGACCTCTGGGTCGACTTCGAACCTGGCGCAGTCGGCATCAAGAGGAAGCTCGTCAGCCTCCCATTCGACGCCCCACAGATGATGGGCGGCATGACGGGTTCCAACTCGTTGATTCCGAACGGAGCCGCATTCGACATCGCGTCGTTCGACGTGGACCGAAATGCCGCATCGACCGATCCGCTACCTGGGCACCTCTCCGATCTCGGATTCTCCTCCGTGGACGAGGCCGTCAACCCGGACGCGGCACGGACGATCGTGCTTGCGATGGCGCGGGGTTCGTGGACGCTCAATGGCCGGACGTTCCAGATGACAGAGGTCTCTCCAGAAGAGACCGTGCGGTTCGGCACCACCGAGGTGTGGGAGTTCTTCAATGCCGGCGGCGGCATGGGTGGCAGGGGCGGTGGGGGCATGCAGGAGGGACTCGCTCATCCAATGCACATGCACGGCCAACAGTTCCAGGTGCTTGAACGCTCGATCGACGATGCCGGTCGCGCTGCATGGGAGAGCGTCCAGGAGGGGTATGTCGATGAAGGTTGGAAGGACACGGTACTTGTCATGCCGGGCGAGCGGGTCCGGATACTTCGCCGCTTTACCGGATTTCCGGGACTCTTCCCCTATCACTGCCACATCCTCGAACACGAAGACATGGGGATGATGCGCAACTTCCGCATCGCTACGACATAGCCCGGCAAGGGCCCCAACCGGCCGGTCTCGAAGCGGCGCACTTCAACCGTATGAACAGGCTGACCCGGCGTAGAACACCGACGACCCGTACCGGGGCATCTATGGGATCGGTGGATGAAAACGAGCTACGCGGCATCGACGCGGTGCACAGGGTTGGCGTCCGGCGGGCCCGGGGCGGTCGGATCCTCCCCGTTCTCCGTCGTGGTCAGTGGCACATCTAGGCGGATCG
>JAMBLK010000086.1 GCA_023336855.1 Actinomycetes bacterium | reverse complement strand
GTGGGCGTTGACGGGCTCGAACCGCCGACCTCTGCCTTGTAAGGGCAGCGCTCTCCCAACTGAGCTAAACGCCCGGACCCGGGGATGCTACCGGCTTATCGCGCTCACAGCGTGCGCGGCAAATGGAGCGGTGCTCCCGAGCGGGTGGTGCGCTCGGTCGTGGTCCGCTGCACCCAGCCGGAACCGTCGACGGTCACGTCCGTGTTATCACAGCCTCCGGCCGCCCGGTCCTGGAAATTCGCCGATACGGATGTCACGGCAATCGGCTGATCCGTCTCCCCAACCGCGAGGAGATCGCTCCAACGGACGGCCACGGACGGATGATCACAGCGAGCGAATGACTCAGTCCAGACGACCGGTCCCCTCAGGTACTCGCCGCTGCTGAAGAGATCACGTACAACGGTCACCTCACCGGTGTGCAGGTCTTCGATCGAACCTCTCCAAGCAACGAGCCCATCCGGTGCCTGACGGGGAGATCTCGCGATGGTCAGCCGGTAGGGGCGATGAGGAACCCAGGGGAAGTCGCGGGTGTTCGTGTCCCCCGGCGTCGAGGGGAGAGGTGATTGCGTGCCTTCGAGCAGCGATCCGTCCCCCGACGGCGCATACCCACCCCAGTTCGCGGCGGTCTGCCCAGGGAACCGGGGATGGTGCTGCAGTCCCAGGTGTGCCCCTCCCCCACCCGGCTTCACGAACGAGGTCTGTAGCGCCCAGAAGTAGAGGCGTTCAACGGTGGGCGGTTCGACGATCTCTAGTGTGGCCGACACCTCGACAAGTCGCTCGCCATAGGGGAGATCCCACCAGAGGTGGAACGAAGATGCACCGTTGCCGCTTGGCGGCTCACCAACGATCCGGGCGACCGGCGCCATTCTCCCCAAGATTCGATCGAGCCATGACATGGCGCGAATGTAGCCGAAATCCGACTCGCTGTCGGCCGAATGCACGATAGAGTTCCTGACCGATGACCGTCGTCAAGAGTCGCGCTCTCCGCATTCTTTTTCGTATCCTCGGGATCTTCTTCCTGGGGCTCGCCTTCGTTGGCATCGCTATACCGCTCATTCCGACGGTCGGCCCCGTCCTGCTGGCCGCCTACTTCTTCTCCAAGTCGTCAGAGCGCTTCGACCAGTGGCTCCTCGAGAACCGACTCTTCGGTGGCATCGTCCGTGACTGGAGAGCCGGACTCGGCTTCACAGTGCGAGCGAAGTCGATCGCCATCGGCGCCATCATCATGACGTTCACGATCTCGGTCGTGTTCATCATCGACATCACCGTCATCCGCGTTGGACTCATCGCACTAGCGATCGCTCTCGTTGTCTACATCGCTCAGCTTCCCACGAAGCGTCTCGTTCCTGCAGCCGCCTGATCCCGCGCTGTTGTCGCCTCAGAGGTGCTCGGCGAAGAATGCCTCGATCCGCTCCCACGAGTCTTCCGAGGCGTCCTCGTCGAACGCAACCGCCATGAGCGGACGTCCGATGAGCGCCTTCGACACTCGATGCCCTTCGGCGTCGTTCATGAACGAGTGTCCGACGTTCGGGTAGGTCACGATGTCGTGAGGGACGTCGGTGTCGTCGAGCGCACGGGACAGCCTGGTCCCGTCTCGACCTATCAGGTGATCCTTCCCGCCATAGGAGGCAACGACCGGGCAGAGCCGTTTCGCGATGTCGTCGCCGGGGAAGATCCCGTAGTTCGTGGAGATGGCTTGTGCGGTTCCCCTCGCCCCGAGCAGGAGAGCAAAGCTGCCACCCATGCAGAAACCGACGACCGCTACCCGCCGATCGATCACGTCCTCGCGATCGGCGAGGGAGCGAAGGTGCTCCTCTGCCGTGTCGACGATGCTCCCCTCCCCTCGCTGAATCTGCGCCATGGCACGGGCAACACAGGAGATCCGCCCTCCGTCGAGCAGATCGGGGGCGACCGCTACATATCCCAGAGCGGCGAACCGATCGGTGATGCGGCGGATGTCGTCGTTGAGACCGAACAGTTCATGGAGGATCAGGACTCCCGGAGCCGGGAGACCGGGTGGAAGCGCCTCGTACATCGCGACTCCACCAACCGTGAGATCACGTCCGCTCATCGGTCTCCCTTCCTCCTGGCCTGACATGCCCGATTCGCGGCCAGCGTACGCCGTCTTCCGATCAGGTGCCCGGACCGATGGTCGGAAGCTCGTCGGGCATCAGTGGATTCGGTCGATTGCGGTGATAGCGATCGAGTGCCTCGGCGTCGCACACCGAGCAGAGATGGACGGTTCGGGTACCGACGACCGACAGTTGTGTACCTCTGCTCTTCTCGATGATCGCCAGAGGCACACCCTGGAGATCATCGCCACCGCAGGCCGGACATCGTGGCGACGGGTCTCGTGTCCACGACGCGCCACACGCGCCACAGGTGACAGCGATTCGGTCCTCGTTCCGAACCCCGGCGAGATCATCGGCCTCGCCACATTCGGGACAGGACAGGTTCATGGAAGGCTGTTGAGCGCGCTGTCCACGGCCCGACCCACCGTGAACGGAAGGCCTCCCGTGACGATGGCCGCTCCCGCCAACGTGGTGCCCGAAGACATCTCGAGGAGAACCGTCACCACGGTGGTGCCATCGACGTCACGTGTATTGACGGCGACCCCGTGCGGTGGCGGGAACCCGCGCAGCAGGGCGACGGCGGTCGCCACTGCTCTTGCAAGTCCGTCCTCCCCCTGTTCGACAACTGCTCCCGATTCCCGGCCGGCATCGTCGATAGCACGAACCTCGACGCCGTCGGACGTCTCCTCGATCGCGAGCTTCGTGAAGTGGCCGGAAGGTCTGGTGACTTCGACGTCTATGGCGAGGTGAGATGGGTCCGGTTCGGCCAGTGCGGCCGGCAACGCGTCTCTCAGGCTTCGCCCGAGTCCGGTTCGCCGCCGGCTCACGTCTTCACGCAACGGGGCACCACCAAGAGCGATTTGCTCGACCGCCTGTTGCACGTCGGCATCCGGCCGTGATCCGTCGGTCCAGACGCGAATAAACGGAGGTGCCCCAGCACGGGGGGTCACCTCTGCCGAAGTGACCCCTGGCAGGGAACACACCTCACGGCGCATATTCTCAGCGGTCATGTCGATCCCCCTGATCGAACCCCTACCGGATTGTACCCGCGATGAGGCCGTTGGGGAAGAGTCAGATTGTCGACCGGACTCTTGCCTGAACCATGATGCAGGCGTTCGCCAGATAATCGAAGTCGTGTTCCTCGAGGTATTCCATCACGTCTTGATTCTCCGCTCCCGGCTGAACCCACACCGTCGTGAACCCCAAGTCCTTCGCCTGCTCAAGGACCCGGAGCGTTCGCGTCGGCGGGACAACGAAGTTGACGATGTCCGGTGTCTCGGGGAGTTCAGCGAGAGTCGCGAACACAGGATCACCGTCGACCGTAGCTCTGGTGGCGTTCACCGGATAGACACGGAACCCTTTGTCCTTGAGATCCAGGTAGATGCGATTGCCGTACTTGCGGGGGTTGTCGGTGGCGCCGACGACGGCCACGACGGGGTCGCCTTCGTTGAGGAGCGTGCTGATGGTGTCCATAGAGAATGGAACGCTACAAGGCCCCCCGTACATTCCTGGCTAAACCTTGGAGTCTTCGCCCTTCGTCCGGAGAACCGCCCCGAACGTCTCGAAGAGGATCTTGACATCCCCCTTCATCGACACCATCTCGACATACTGTTCATCGAGCGCGGTTCGCTCCGCGACTGAGATCGAATCCCGGCCGTGAACCTGCGCGTAGCCGGTAACACCCGGCTTCACCTGGAAGCGGGGATTGTCGAGACCGATGAGATCGGCCTCCTCGGGCACGAGGGGTCTGGGTCCGACCAGTGACATCGAGCCCTTGAGGACGTTCCAGAAGTTCGGCAGTTCGTCGAGCGACCAGCGCCGAAGGAACCCTCCCACTCTTGTGATCCGGGGGTCGTCATCGATCCTGATCGTGTATTCATCGTCATCGTCGCTGTAGCGCAGGCGATCGAGATGCTTGTTGAAGACTTCTTCCTTCTGGTCGATCACCATCGTCCGCATCTTCACCATCCAGAAGTCTTGTCCATCGCGACCCGTGCGCAACTGCCGGAAGAACGCCGGACCCTTCGAGTCGATCTTCACAGCAATCGCAGCAACAGCGAGCACCGGGGCAAGCAGCAGAATCGCGACCAGCGCCACGGCGATGTCGAGGGATCGCTTCGCCACCGCATATCCATGGGAGATCTCGTCTTCCTCCGGATCCCGGATGAGGGCACCGAGCACCAGAGACACGAGAGCGAGCGCCTCTCCGAAGAAGAAGGCGATCACAACATGGAGCACCGGATCATCGATCGGGAACACGAGGACCGCGACCGCTCCGACAACGGCGACGAACCACGCTACGGCCAGACGAACGGCCCGACCCCGAGCGACCAGAATCTGACCGATGAACAGCCCCGACGAAGCCAAGACAACCCCCGCGGCGGCGAATGCAGCAACAGTCGTAGATGGCCGGAAGCCATCGCCGAAAGCGATCGCGACCATCGGGGGACCCAACAGTCCGCCAAGCGCTGCACCGAGGACCGCCAGCGAGGCGCCTGCGAATCCCATGCCCCGCGCCCATGAACGCAACTCCCGACGCTCTCCCCTTGCCGCCATCTCGGTAAACGGCGGCAGCACCCGTGCGATCAGGTTGTAACCGAGTGTCAGAGGGGCTCGAGCGAGAAGAAGCGTGGCGTAGGTGATGGAGAACTGAGCGGCCGTGGCGCCGAGGGCGCCCGCGGCGAGTGGACCGGCGAGGAGAAGGGCCTGCGATGCCGCCGACGACAGCACCAGCCCCGTCAGCAGACCGCGCTCGGTGACGTTCTCGGCGTCCTCTGACGTGAGCTCTCCTCGAGACCCGCCCGTGTCCTGATCCTGCTTGCGCCATGGTCGCCAGAAGAAGATCACCAACGGGCCGAGCACCTGGGCCCACGCGAATCCCGTGACCGTGGGCCCGATGATGACGACGATCACGGCGATCACCAGACGCAGGATCGATGCTGCTCCGCTGACATAGCCGTACGAACGGAATCTCCGATGTCCGGCCAGGTAGCCACGGCCCACGACGAAGAAGAAGTGAAAAGTGACGGTGGCGATCACGAACCAGACGAACGAAGCGTCACCATCGAAGTAGGAGTCGGCCGTCGACCAAACCACGACGGCGGCCACGGCACCGGTGGAAAACGCAAGAGCCACCGCCCGCATGGGAACAACCCAACCCCTGTACCCCAGAGTGATCCGGCGGATCACGAACTGCTCGATCGGGAGCAGGATGATCACGAAAGCAAGGAAATGCGCGGTCAGGAGCGCCGCGATGGGGGCGAACGCCTCCTCCCCCAAGCTGCGACCGCCAAGGAACTGATAGATGTAGGCACCAACGCCGGCAACGAGACTCCCGAGGACAATGTCGAGTGTTCCGTCACGCCGCATATAGGCATAGCGGGTACGTTGCGAGTGTCCTGGCGTCTCGGTAGATCGTTCGTCGGGGGGTGTGTCGCTCACAGGTGCGTTTCGGGGTCGATTCTCGGTTCGGACAAGGTTACCCGCCCACGGCCGGTCTCCACGCGATCGTTGCCACGACTATCGGGACCCCTTACCTAGCATGCGCGCATGGCGAGTCGTTTATCAACATCACGCGGCCCGAGCCCTCTCGTCTCAGCCGTCGCCTCGGCTCTTCTCCCGGGTCTGGGCCAGTGGCTCGTCGGTGACCGCAAGAAGGCCAGAACGCTGTTCATCATCGACGGGTTGACGCTCCTCATCCTTCTCTTCTTCTTCCACGACAAGGTCTCGATCGTCACCGCTTTCGTCCGGCCCAGTTCGCTCGCGTTGATGATGGTCATCAACATCGTCATCCTCGGATACCGCGTGTGGGCGGCCGATGACGCGTACCGGTCGGCAACCGAGATGGGCGGGTCAGTGACCCGGATAGCCGGAATCACCGCCATGCTGGCCCTGGGCTTCTTCCTCCTGGTGCCTCACGTCGTCTTCGGCTACTACGACCTGGTCCAGTACAGCCTGATCACAACCGTCTTCGACGGCGGCGAAGCGTCCGCAACGACGACGATCGTGTCCACAACGCAGGGCACGACCGACGATGGGGCCGTCACCGGTCAACAGGAGACCACGTCGAGCACAACGACCACCGTTGTCGAACAGACACCGTGGGACGAACTCGATCGCCTCAACATCCTGCTGCTCGGTGGCGACTTCGGTGTCGGTCGGACCGGGATTCGCACGGACACCATGATCACGGTGAGCATCGATCCAAAGACGGGCGAAGCCGCCATGTTCCAGGTTCCCCGGAACTGGACCTATGCGCCCCTCCCGGAGGGCATGGGGATCTGGGACTGCGACTGCTACCCGGAACTGACCAACGAACTGTGGATCATGGGCGAGCGCTATCCCGACGCGTTTCCAGGGCCCGGCACACCGTCTGAGAACGCCGTCAAGGGCATGATTTCGGAGTTCCTCGGTATCCCGATCCACTACTACGCGCTCGTCAACCTCGACGGATTCGTCGACATCATCGACTCGATCGGCGGTGTCGACATCTACGTTCCCGAACGGATCGTGGACAACGAATACCCGCTCCTCGACGGCACGCTCACGAAAATCGTCATCGAGCCCGGTCAACAGCGCATGAGCGGTGAAGAAGCGTTGGCCTACGCCCGGACGCGCCACGCCGACAGCGATTACTTCCGCATGAACCGCCAGAAGTGTGTTCTCGAGGCCGCCATGGAGCAGACTGACCCCACGTCGTTGATCCTCAACTTCGGTAAGTTCGCCGATGTCATCAAGAACACGACGACGACCGACATCCCGGTCGATCTGCTACCGAAGCTCGTCGAGCTACTCCCCGCCATTGACATCGAGAACGTCGTCTCGATCCGGTTCATCCCCCCGGAGTACCACTTGAAGTATCGGGATGACGGCAAGCTGGGAGCGATCGCCAACATCGACCTGGTCCAGGAACACGTGCAGTTGGTCATCGCGGACCCGGAACGGGCGAAGATCGAGCTCAATCTCCAGGAATCCGAGGAGTGCCCGACGGCGCCGGAGTCCTGATCTGATATCAGATCCGTCGCGAGTCCTTGCGGTGGTAGTGGGTGCCCTCGAGGGTCGATTCCGACCGCCACTCTCCGAACACTGGAGCTTTCGGAAGCGCTGGTTCCGGCACGACCTCTTCGATATCTTCGACGTCTTCGACCTCTTCGTCAGCTTCTCCGCCGACCTCTCCGTAGGCGTGGAGCGAACGCTGTTCGTATTTCGAAGACCTCATGACGACGGTCACATCGTCGACGGCTATCTCCACGACCGCAGGGTCGTCGATGATCGGCGCGTCCGGGACGACGACCGAGTAACGGCCCTTCGTGACGACTGCACGGGAGACCGGTTCCACCTCACGGATGGTTCGTGGTCCCGGTTTGAATTGCTTCGGTGCCGGCATTTCCTTTCCCCAATTAGCCCTACTACCAGTGTACTCCAACACACCCAGGGCTGGAATAGGGCGAAGGACTCAACCCTCTTCGGATCGGCTCGATGCGATCGCCGACACGGCCAAGCCGATGCCGAGCAGAACTACGGCTCCCGGAATGATCCAGCGGCCGAAGTCGGTGGGGAACCACTCCCTGGCCGGAGCGATGAAGGCGAGGGCGACGAACAGGAGTCCAAAGATGAATGAGGTCGGGTCGAATCGGTGACGGTACATGGGCTATCCCTCCCAGCGGATTGCGGAATCATTGACAACGATGGAGCCGACACCGGCGTTCGCCTCGATGGTGAACATCCAGTCACCTCCGGGCGAAAGCGTCTCTTCTGTGCGAGAGACACCGAGTCCTGCGCTCTGGTGGCCGAGGATATCGACCGAGCCGATCCCTACCTTGCCGTGCACGATCGCACTCGCAGGCTTCGGCAACCAGATTCTTATCTCTCCTGCGCCGATCTTCGCATCGATCGGAATCGGATAGATACCCTCGGTGGCAGTCGGCGGCTGGAACGAACGGAGATCGATTTCGAGGACCCCGGCGCCGTGATCGTATTCGAAGTTGACCCGCTCGAGGTCCTGGATGGTATCGACACGGATGTACCGCTCGCCGGCTTCGCCGCTGATCGACCACGTGGGGCCGACGCTCGCAAGGAAGAGCACGGGCATAAGGAGCAGTCCGACGACGATGAGCCAACGGGCCCGGCCGAAGAGCGTCCCGGCCAGCAGTCCCGCTCCGAGAACCCCAACGGTGACGGCGACGTAGTGAACAGGATCTGGGAAGAGGGCGCCCGCGGCGTCGAGGGTGGCGAGGCCACCGACCGCTATCAGGGTCGCCGCTACCGTCAGCCGTCCGAGGATCGATTTCGGTCGGGATGGGCGAACGGGACGTGGCGGCGTCGCGACCCTCGGTTCGACGTTCGTCTGTGTAGAGACGACATCGGCGACGATCGGTTCACCATCCGCCGGGACGTCATCGGTGGGCTCGCCGCTGTGGGTGCTCGATAGATCCTCCCTGCCCTCGCCGTCCGGCGGACCGGATCTGCGATCGAGATCACCTCGGTACAACAGGACACCGATCACGAGGAGGATTCCCGCGAACACGAACTTCCCAGAGATCAGATGGAGACTCGAAGCCAGGATGACGGCCGCTACGCCGACCAGCACAACCCCGACGACCATCCCCGTGTTCGACGTGTCGAAACCGGTGAGCCATTGGGCGATGATCGGTTCATCGCTCCCTTCTTCAGGGATGAGGAGCCAGCCGAGGGCGTACAGCACGAGGCCGATACCGCCGAATACCGTCATCAGCACGAAGGCCACTCTGAACCAGGTGGGGCTGATGTCGAATCGCTGCCCGAGGCCGGCGGCGACGCCTGCGAATGCTCGGCCCTCGATCGGTCGGCGCAGCAGCCGATTTGTGGAGTGGGTTGAATTGCTCATGGACCCATCATGCAACCCGTACGCACCGAGCGGAATCGGGAATCCTCCTGGTCGAACCCTGAGGTCTCAGGGACATCTCAGGGTTGTCACCGGTTGTGAGTCGTCCCACCGTGTGACAACATCACTCCTGCATGATCACCGAAGACGAATCAGCTCCGAATCAATCGGCCGAGCGTTTCCAGGTCTTCCGCGGTCGTCTAACTCGTTCAACCCATGATCGGATCGTCGCCGGCCTGGCCGGGGGAATCGCCGCTCGTCTCGGCGTTCCCACGGTCTTCGTCCGTGCCGCCTTCATCACGCTCACCTTGGCCGGAGGATTCGGCATCATCTGCTATCTCGCCGGATGGCTGACGGTGCCCGATGAGACACAGTACGAATCGATGATCGTGGCCGATCAACCACCGACCGCACCGCAACAAGTTGGCCTCTCTCTCGGTTTCCTCGCCCTGCTCTTTGTTCTCGACGGCGTCGGACTCTGGTTCGGTCCAATCGTCTGGCCGGCGGCCCTCTTCATCTTCGGCTCTGCCCTCGTATGGGATCGTTCGAGCGTGGAGTCCCGTGATCGAATGTCCCGATTCGCAAAACCGGTGGGTGATGGCCCCAGCACGAGTCGCACGCAGATCATCGTGGGCGTCGGCCTGATGGCAGTCGGCATCGTCGTAGTGCTCACCTCTCTCGACTCTTTCCAGGCACTCGGACCTGTGGCAGTAGCCGTTCTCATCACGGCTGCTGGATTCATGCTGCTGTTCGGCCCCTGGATGCTGGGTCTCTTCGAAGATCTCGGGGAGGAACGCAGGGCAAGGATTCGCTCCGAGGAGCGGGCCGACATGGCAGCTCATCTCCACGACTCCGTTCTCCAGACTCTGGCGTTGATCCAGCGGAGCGATGATCCCCAACGAATGACGACTCTCGCCAGGGCACAGGAGCGTGATCTCCGGGCATGGTTGTTCGAACCGACAGACCCGACGAACGGGGGCACCGTCGGCGAGGCCTTCGCAGCGGCCGCAGCAAAGGTCGAGTCAGACTTCGATATTCCTGTCGAAGTAGTTGTGGTCGGTGACCGCAGCCTCGACGACGCGACCGTACCCCTGGTGGCGTCTGCTGCGGAAGCGATGGCGAACGCCGCCGAGCATTCCGGGGCTCGGACCATCTCCGTGTATGTCGAGTGTTCGCAAGACGCTGTGGAAGCCTGGATCACAGATCAGGGCTCCGGTTTCGATCCCGACGATGTCCTGGAGCAACGGAGAGGGATCTCTGAGTCGATCATCGCCAGGATGGCCAGAGCCGGTGGCGAGGCAACCGTGATCTCACGGACAGGAGAAGGCACCGAGATTCATCTACGATCGGAATCCCTATGACCACTATCTATCTCGTCGATGACCATGAGTTGTTCTTGAGCGGCGTTCGAGCCGAACTCTCCGAACGCTTCGACGTCTGTGGCTGGTCGACGGACGTGGACGGTGCCATCGACGGCATCCGGAAGGGTCGTCCCGACGTCGTGATGGTCGACGTCCACATGCCGGGCGGCGGCGGGATCTCCGTGGTTGCCAACGTGCTCCAGACGAACCCCGACATCCGCTTCCTCGCCCTCTCAGTCTCGGACGCCCCGGAGGACGTGATCGCGATGATTCGAGCGGGATCCCGCGGTTACGTGACGAAGTCCATCGAACCCGATGCACTCGCCGACGCCATCGAGCGCGTCGCTGCCGGTGATGCCGTATTCTCGCCGAAACTCGCCGGATTCGTACTCGATGCCTTCTCCGACACCGTTCCCGTCGAGACCGACCCCGAGCTCGATCGCTTGACACCGCGAGAACGGGAGGTGTTGCGCCAGATCGCACGGGGCTACGCCTACAAGCAGGTCGCCACTCGCCTCTCGATCTCTGTCAAGACCGTCGAGACCCACGTCTCCGCGGTACTCCGAAAGCTCCAACTGTCGAACCGTCACGAACTGGCTCGTTGGGCGACGGAGCGGCGGATCGTTTGAGCGGGCAGCAATCGGGAACGCATCACGGGCTCTCCGGCGTTAGGTAGAGCATCATGCAACTGCTCCTCAGAGTCGCGATCGGTGCTGCTGCAGCGTGGTTGACGGTGTGGCTCGTTCCCGGCCTCAGCTACTCCGGGGAGTGGTGGCGCTGGCTCCTATTCGGCGCCGTTATCGGTCTCATCAACGCGACCATCAAGCCTGTCGCGAAGTTCCTCTCAATCCCCATCCGGTTTCTCACGCTCGGTCTGTTCACTCTTGTCATCAACGTCGGGCTGATGACCCTCGCCATCTGGATCGCCAAAGATGCCGACGTCGGACTGACCGCAGATTCGATCTGGGCCGCACTGCTGGGAGGGTTCGTTCTCACCGTTGTCGGATCGATCCTCAATCTCTTCAGCCGGGGCTGAGCGACACCCCAACGAGTATCGTGCTGGGAGAGGGGGATCGCTGTCTCTCTCTAGTCCTAGCCGCCTCTGAGGAAGATCACTGTGAACCCTGCACGAGCCCTCTTCTCTTTTCTTGCCAAGCCCCACGTTCAGACCGGTCTAGCCCTCGGCGCTGCCGCAGCGATCGAGTCGAACCAACCGTCTCTGATGGTTCGCCCACGCACCGACCAAGCTCTCGTCGTTGCAGGTTCGATCGCATCCGGGTATCTCGTCGGCAGTGGGTACAGCCAGGTCATTGGGCGACTCCCGGTTCGCTCCCCGATTGCCATCGACGCCGTTGCGGGTGCCGCAGCGGCCACCTTCGTTTCAACGATCGGCCCGAAGATCGAGTCCTCTCGTCCCGGAGCCCTCGCCGTCACAGCTGCTCGGGCGCGGTCATACGCTGCGACAACCGCTCTTGCTACGAATGTCCTCCGCCACGGGGTTCGCACGGCGGGACCCTACGGACGGCTCGCCGGAGGCGCTGCGGGAGTAGCCGCCGCCGCTGTGCTCGCCGGTGGAGCGTTCCTCTACTTGAGGGACCGGCTCGATCGGTACGGAACCGGCGGGAGGATCTCGCCGGATGGATCCGACGTTGCATGGACGCTCGCGGTGGGCACCGGTGTTGCGACCGTTGTCGGCGGCGCGGTGATGGCCGAGAGGAAAGCGGCAAGCGCATCCGCAGCAGCGTTGAGTCGAGCGGTCGGAGGCCCTGCAGCAATGTGGATGCCTCTGACGCACGGGTTGATCGGTGGCGGCGCAGTACTCGCCGGGAAGTTCGGCATGGGGCAATTACTCGGCAAGATCGCGGCATCGAATCGAAGCACCGAAGTGCGCTACTCCGCGCCGCCCGCCACCGGGCTCGTCAGTGGTGGCCCGGGAAGTGCGGTGCAATTCGACGAGCTCGGACTTCAGGGCCGCAGGTTCGTCAGCGAAGCGTCACCCGCTGCACGGATCGACGAAGTACTCGGCGAGGACAGCTCCAAGGATGCCATTCGGGTCTACATCGGAGTTGAGTCGGCCGACACGATCGAAGCCCGGGTTGCTCTCGCCATCGAAGAGCTGCAGAGAACGGGTGCATTCGATCGTTCGCTCCTCGTCGTGGGATCCCCGGCAGGGACCGGGTACTTCAACTACATCCCCGTCGAAGCGGCCGAGTATTTGTCCCGCGGAGACGTCGCCTCCGTCGCGATTCAGTACGGGTCGCTGCCGTCGATGCTCTCGACATCGAAGATTCCGCTCGCGATCGAGCAGCACGGTGCCCTTCTCCATGCGATCAACGGGGAACTCAACCAACGGGACCCGGCCGATCGACCCCGGGTCGTTCTCTACGGCGAGAGCCTCGGGGCACAGGCGAGCCAGGGCGCGTTCATCGGTGGTGGGACAGCAGTTCTGGACGATCTCGGAGTGAATCGGGCCCTGTGGGCGGGGACACCGTACGCAGGCCAGTGGCGGCGGCAGATCTTCGCCGGTGGACCCGGCATCGATTCTTCGATCTTCGCACGATTCGCATCGATCGAGGAGTACCGCGATACGCCGAACGAAGCCCGATCAGAAGTCCGGTACTTCTTCCTCGATCACTACGAGGATCCGGTCACCCGCTTCGGTCTCGACATCGCATATCGTCGACCCACCTGGCTCGGGTCGGCAGATCAGCGTCCTCCCAACGTGTCGCGTTCCCAGCAATGGGTTCCCGCGGTGACGTTCTGGCAGACCGCGATCGATACGAAGAACGCTGCGACCGTGATACCAGGCGAGTTCAAGGCACTCGGACACGATTACCGGGCCGATTTGGCGCAGTTCGTGAGCGTCGCGTACGGCTTGACGGATGTGACCGACGGTCAGATGGCGAGTATCGAGGCCCGGCTCCGGCGTTCCGAGATCGAACGAGCAGCAAAGATCGCCGACGGCAAGGAGCTTGTCGAGTAGTGGTTCTTCGAAATTGGGCGGAGTGTCTCGAAGAGTCCGAACTGAGCCAGGTGAAGGCTTGGACCGTACGTAGTACGAGTGACGTAGTACGAAAGACATAATCCGTGCCACTACTCGGAAACCCTGCTGGTGCGGAATCCGCTTCACCTACTACGACAGCACCTGGAGAAGCGGCCATCTCCCTTCTGAGCCGGGGTCGTACTACGTCGTATGTATGGCGTACTACTGCCCGCTGTCTCCCCCTTCCTGCCCGACCCCACTCACTTCCGAAGAAACGGGAGTGATCTCCTACATCGCGTCAACCACGGCCTCCACCACCGCACGGCGGGCCTGGAGCATGCCGTCGTAGAGATCGCCCCGACTCGCTCTCCACCAGCCTCGCCAGGCTCGCCAGATGAGCCGTCCGCGCTCGGCCAGCGCGAACAGTGCGTAGAGATAGAGGGGCATGACGAGGAGCACGGCCGCGACTCCTTCGAGGCCGGACCACGTCCACCCCGCCCACCCGGCAACCCCCCAGGTGATCGAGATCAGCAGGATCGCGGCACCGGGCTTCACCGTGGCCGCCACGGCGGGATCGAGCTTCAGCCGTCCGATGAGCCACAGCAGCACGAATGGGATGAAGTTGATCACGAGGCCGGCGAGGGCGAACGGCAACAGGAGCAGGCCGACGATGATGTTCCCCGCGATGCGACCGAGGAACGACTTCCGTGATTGATAGGACGTCGCCATCTGTCGATCATTGATTCCGGCAGCATCCAGGTCGGCCACATACCGATCGAGTGCTGAAGCGATCGACGCCTTCGCTTCCGGAGAGCATTGCGAGAGGAGATTGGCCAGATCCGATTCATCGCCGTAGTCGACGTCGGGCGTTGCTTCCGGCACCGTTCGCAATGTGATTGCGGCGGCCTCTGACAACGTGCGTTCTTCCTCCCAGTCGACGTAGTTAGGGGCCGACCGCCTCAGACGCTCCTCGATATCGGCCGTCAGCGCTCGCACTGCATCGTGATTCGATGCGTCCTGTGGGGTTCCCGGTGGCGCATACCGATCGATCTCCGCGTCGAGGTCAAGGGCCAATCCGACGTTCACCCAGACCTTCGATCTGAGTGATGCCTTGTCGTCATAGTGGATGCCGGACGGGACGATCTGGATCCCTTCTACACCGCTCGCTCTTGCTCCGAGAGCGATACGGGCGGCACCGGTCTTGATCCTCGCCATCGAAGGATCATCGACGGTGATCCCCTCAGGGAAGATCATGATGAGATCGCCCTCCCCCAGGGCTTCATACGTGGAGCCGAACATCTGATCATTGCCCGCCGGACCCTTGTCCTCCGGCTTATGGGTAGGGATGGCGCGAGCGAACTCCATGATCTGTTTCGCGATCGGGATTCGCCAGATGACGTCACGAGCGATGAAACGTGGAACCCGGTCGAGGGCATAGGCCTGGATGAGTGCGTCTGCGAATCCGCCGAAGTGGTTCGACACGGTGAGCTGCGGGCCGCTGGCCGTCTCACCCGGTTGCTGCCGGACCTCGACGCTGCGGTAGACCAGCCGGACCGCGAGAATCGCGATGTTCTTGAGAACGCGCTCCCGCCGGCTCAAACCCGATGCGGTATGTTGCGCCGTCACATCGCCTCCTCGTCAACCCGTAGCCACGGTACCCACTGACCTCCATGGTGGTCAACGATTCGTAGCATTACGTGCAGGATCACCGCAGCGGTGACGGAAATCGCAACGATGACGCCGCTGACATTGAG
>JAMBLK010000085.1 GCA_023336855.1 Actinomycetes bacterium | reverse complement strand
TGATCTTCTCCTTCTGCAGTGTCCCAATCACCACAACAACCCGACCCAGGCGGCGTCGACACCAACAATGTCGGCTGGGCGACAGTGGCGTCTAGCCGACGATCAAGAGACGGCCATCAACCGTGAGCCGAAAACGGGGACTGGCCCACCGTTCATCTCTCCAGGGCGAGCGTCGACCGCAAGATCGGTCGACTATCAATGCCGTTCCTTGTGTTGACGGGAGCGAGAACATGACGAGATAGGGAGTTGTGCCATGAGTCCGACGGGAACTGTGAGGATGCCAAGCTCAAGCCGTGAGTGCACCAGGATCTGGAGGCACATCGACCGCGTGGGGTTCGAGAGCCTCCAGCGGGACGATTCCGAGGACATCGCGGTGGGTCGAAGCAAGGACAACGGGAGCGGCGACCCCGTCGTGACTCGCTCTCAGCCAGTTTCCTGCGGTAACGCACCACCGGTCACCGGGGTCGAGCCCAGGAAAGTGATACTGAGGCATCGGTGTCTTCAGGTCGTTTCCGATGCTCGATTGGTGGTCGAGGAACTCTCGAGTCATGACCGCGCAGATCGTGTGGCTGCCGTGGTCGCGCTCGTCGGCCTTGCACGATCCGTCGCGAAAGAAGCCGGTGACCGGGTCAGTTCCACACGGTTCGAGTTCCAACCCGAGAACGTTCAATGGCATCGCAGGCTCCCTGCTTTCGGTCAAGACGATTCGTTGAGAACGGCATCATGCAGCATGAGACCTTTGCTCTCGACGGTGACGACACCGTCGTTACAGGTCAAAGGTACTGCCGACAGGAACTCTTCGTCGTAGCGGAGCGACCACAGACCGAATCGGACGCTCTGCATTCGTCTGCGGCGGTGGAGATCGGCGATGAACTCGACTCGGTGATGATCTACGACCAGCGTATGGCCGAGAGTGCCCGGTTGCTTGGGATCGACACCGTCGCCCCGATGCGATCGGCTGTCGTTCGTCGTGTTCGCACGTGCCGTGTCGAAGAGGGGAGTCGTGCTCCTTCGTCTGAGTCACGGGCGGTCCCAGAGGATGAGAGGGGTTCAATGCCTCTCACGGTCGGATATTGCAACAGCGTCCATCACCTCCCGGGTGAGTGACTGATACGATCTATCGCACCGTACCGACGCTGGTGCCACCCGTGTTTCGAGCGTGCGTCTATCGCGAGCCACGAGGGAGGGCATGTATGAACCACTTCACCGAGCGACTCGCCGATGTTGATCCTGACGTTTACGCAGCGCTCGAAGCCGAGACTGCTCGTCAACGCGAGGGCATCGAACTGATTGCGTCGGAGAACCTCGTCAGTCGCGCAACGCTGGAGGCGATCGGTTCGCCGATGATCAACAAGACCGTTGAGGGGTATCCGGGTGGTCGGTACTACGGCGGTGCGGAGAACGCCGATCGGATCGAGTCGCTTGCCATCGAGCGTGCGAAGCAGCTTTTTGGCGCCGAATACGCCAACGTCCAGCCGCATTCGGGCTCCCAGGCGAACCTGGCCGTGTTCCTTGCGTTTCTGACTCCGGGCGACACCGTCCTGTCGATGGATCTCTCGGCGGGTGGCCATCTCAGCCACGGCGCGGGCCCGAACATCTCGGGGAAGTGGTTCGACATCGTCAGTTACGGTGTCGATGCCGACGGTCTCCTGGACTACGACACCATGGCCGAAGCAGCACGCGTATCGTCACCCAAGCTCATCATCGCAGGCGGTTCCGCCTACCCCCGTGCGATCGACTTCGATCGGTTCCGAGCCGTAGCGGATGAGGTCGGGGCGATCCTGCTGGTCGACATGGCCCACTGGGCCGGTCTGGTGGCCGCGGGGCTTCATCCCGATCCGGTGCCCGTTGCCGATGTCGTCACGGCAACCACCTACAAGAACCTGCGCGGCGTGCGGGGCGGGTTCATCTTGTCGCACCGTGCAGATCTGGCTCGGAAGTTGAACTCGGCGGTGTTCCCCGGTGTGCAAGGTTCGGTGATTCTCAACGCGGTCGCCGCCAAGGCCGTGGCATTCCGGGAGGCCATGACGCCCGAGTTTGCGGCCTATGCACGCGGCGTGCTCGACAACTCACGGGCGCTTGCAGCGACGCTGATCGAACGCGACGTCACGGTGTTAACGGGTGGAACCGACACACCCTTGCTGTTGATCGACTTACGTCCGATGTCGTTGACGGGCGCTGCCGTGTCGGACGTGTTGGAGAGCGCCGGTCTCACAGCGAACAAGAACGGTGTGCCCGATGACCCCGAATCACCCCAGGTCACGTCGGGTCTCCGTTTGGGTTCGTCGTCGGGTACCGCACGAGGTATGGGTGTTGACGAGTTCGTGCAGATCGGTCACTGGATCGCGGACCTGCTCGAAGCGATGAGCCGCGGCACTGCCGGAGCCGTCGCCAGCCGGACTCGCGATGACGTCAGAGCGCTGGTATCTCGTTTCCCGATCTACCCGATCTGACTCCGACGCATTGGAGGGGTCGGTTACGTGGGGTCGGTGGTGTGCTCATCCGTGTTCTGTGAATCGACTCGCCGAACCTGAAGGAACTGATCGACGGCGAACGCACGGAGAACGCGCTGCTCCCCAAGCGGTATGTGGGCGAAGGCCACCGAACTGGGGATGATCTCGGGATCGCTCACGGGGTAGGTGTCGCCTTCATGGACGATGACGGCGTTGCCTGCTGCCAGTACGTTCTTCAGCCAATCTGGAGTCGTCCCGTACGGCAGCGGGACCACGAATCCGTCGTCGGTCGCGACCGGGCCGATTGGGGTTTCATAGGGGGTGCCGGATGTGCGGCCGAGATGCTGGATCGCCGATGCCCCGGCTCCCGGTTGGCCAGCAGTCTTCATCGCCTGCGGATTCGCAACAGCGCGATTGAATCGGCGCACGGCGGTGAGCACGGGCCGGTACTTCGTCCGCATCGAGATCATGAAGAGGGCTGCAAGCGCGACGAGCACGAGGGTTCCGCCGCCGAGTAGCTGTGCGCTTCGTTTCCACATAGCGGTCTCCTGATGTTCGATTCACGGTCCAAGCTGCGGCGCAGAGTTCTCGGTCTGCTCAAGCACCGGGTGGTGGAAGCCGATGCTACATACAACATGGATCGTCGAAGATCACTCATCCTCAGGTGGACACTCGGAGGGGTCTTGTTCGGATCTGTGTTTCCGGCGGTGGGATGGCTGCTGGCTGGGGGCGGCGCTTCCATCGACCAAATCTGGTCCGCTCACACATTCCAAAGTGTCTTGTGGATCATCGACCTCGCCCCAATCGTTCTCGGAATCGCCGGAGTCCTGATCGGTGTCGAGTACGCAAAAGTGGATGAGGCATGGCGAGCGGCCGACGAGAAGGTCAAGGAACAGACCGCAGGATTGCGAGAGGCCAACAGCCGACTCGAGGCGCTGATTCGCTCGAAGGACCAGTTCGTTGCGACGGTCAGTCATGAAGTGAAGACACCCCTCACCGTCATCGTGGGTTTCGCCGACGAGATACAGGCCGAACTGTCCGCGAAAGGCGAAGCTGATCTGGCAGAACTGGCGGAACTCGTCGGTGATCAGGGACGTGAGATCACCAACATTATCGAGGACCTGCTGGTGGCTGCCAGAGCCGACGTCGGCACGATGACCGTTGTACCCGAACTCATCGACCTTGGCGAACAGGTCAGAACCGCGGTGCGCGGGTGTGCATGTTCCAAGGATGACCGAGAAGCCATCTCGTTGTATCTCGAGCCTGCGCCGGTGTATGCCGATCCGGCCCGCGTCCGTCAGATCATCCGAAACCTCCTCACGAATGCGATTCGATATGGCGGCCCGCAGATCTTCGCTGTCGTCCGAACGTGCGACGGAGTATCAACGGTCTGTGTCTGTGATGACGGGCAAGGGATACGTGAAGCCGAACAGCCCCTCGTATTCGAGGCGTATCAGCAGGGGCACACTGATACTCCCGTCTCTGGCTCGGTGGGTCTCGGCCTCAGCGTCTCACGGCACCTCGCACGACTGATGGGCGGGGACCTCACCTATACCTTCGAAGGCGGCATCAGCACCTTCTATCTGACACTGCCGACACCTGAGCCGACGAGCGAAGAGAACCTGGTCCCCGTCGCCGCCCTGGTCTCGTGACGAAATGACAGTCAACTGACCAATCGATCGCACTCGTGAGCGCGTCAAAGCGTCGGTGCCTCGGTCCTTTGTCTACTCGACCAGATCAGTGTGCCGCCTCGTCGACGGTGACGAAGTCGATGAGCTGTTCCACGGCGTTGACGAGCGGCGTCTCGACGTCCTTGTACGACGAAACGGATTCCAGGACCTTCGTCCAGAAGCGCCCGGGGTCGATGTCCAGTCCGAGACCTTCGATAACGCCTTCCTTCCAAGGTTGGCCCCGTGGTACCTCCGGCCACTCGGCGATGCCGAAGGTGTCCGGCTTGATTGCCTGCCAGATATCGACATAGGGGTGGCCGAGAATCAAGACGTCGGCGTTCCGCACACTCCGTGCGATCCGGGTCTCCTTCGACCCCTCGACGAGGTGATCCAGGAGGACACCGAGCCTCCGACTCGGACCGGGCCGGAACTGGTTGACGGCCGATTCCAGATCGTCTGCTCCGTGCAACGGTTCCACCACGATCGCCGCTTCTCTGAGATCGTCACCCCAGATCTTCTCGATCAGCTCGGCGTCATGGAGACCTTCGACCCAGATGCGGCTGGCTCTGGCGACCCGGGCGCGCGATCTGTCGGCCTCGACCGATCCCGAAGCGGTGAACCGACTTGCACGTTTCGGAGAGATGGCCGGTGCTCGCATGGCCACGCGTACGCCGTTGTGCATGAAGGCTCCGTCATGCGCCTCGAATGACTTGCGTTCTCCCCACTGGTTCACCAACACCACGTTCCCGCCCTGAGTGAACTCGGCGACCTTGCCGGTGAATCGGGAACCGGTGTGTGTGAGAGTCATTCCATCGTGGATCTCGAGGACGAGGTACTCCCGCTTCCGGAAGGTCTCGAGAATGTCATCGTCCGCCCACCGGTCTCGTTTCGTCATGACCGATCAGCGTAGCCCCGGGTTGTGTTCCGTCTCGACCTTGTGCTTGAACAGGACGTTGACGATAAGAGGCCATCCGACCCCTTGTGGGGATTGCACCGTGAGCGAACATACAGATATGGCTGATGTGGAACACCGCAGTAGGCGCACCGGGGACGGCAAGGTCCTGGGGTGGCTGTCCGGCCTCGGCATCGTGGTCATCCCATGGATCGCCAGCGGCATCATCAGCACGTTTCTCCCGGAGCCGGAGACGTCGTTCCCGTGGGTCTTCCTCGCTGCATTCGTGGTGATGGTCGGCTGGATCGCTTACGGCAGCGTCCGCATTCCCCGGTTCAAGCGGGGCGCGATTGTGGGTTCGGTGATCGTATTGGGTGTCGTCGGAATCCTCTACGCCTTACTGCGATGGCTACAACCCTGAGACGCGGGATACCGCGCGATCAACCGTTCGCGGTGTCGATGGCCAAAACGACGGCGACCTCGGCTTCGAGGCGGGCCAATTCGTTGTAGGCGTACTCCAGATTCGGGATCGTCTGGTTCGATGGGGGACATTCGTAGACCGTGTTCTCCGCGATCTTCAACCAGTCGGTGACAACATCATCGATCGCCAGATCCGGCGTCGGCGTCAGACCAGCCGCCTCTGAGCGCAGAACGCCGAGGGCGTGACTGCACACCTCACGGTCGGGTGGTTCGCCGAGCTGTTCGGCAGAGGGGAAGCCGTCTACAACGCGCTCCCATGTGGGCTGCCACTCTTCGATCGTTGGACGGCTCTCTCCGCTGCAAGCGGTGAGGAGTATCAGCAGCACTCCGATGATGGCGACCGTGCGTAGACCGAGATTGTTGACCACCGGCTAAGGATAGGCCCGACGGATACCGCCCGAGGTTACGTCGGCCAGAGCGAAGCGGACACCGCGACTCGGCCGTCATCCCGGTTTCAGTGTCGATCGGCTGTGAGGTGACGATTGCGTCGCCACATGACGAGCGAGATGCCAAGGAGCAGCAC
The DNA here is from genome assembly GCA_023336855.1 of Actinomycetes bacterium. Classification (GTDB taxonomy): domain Bacteria; phylum Actinomycetota; class Acidimicrobiia; order Spongiisociales; family UBA5794; genus JAHEEL01. The sequence goes on along the minus strand of JAMBLK010000085.1, from coordinate 10,576 downwards.
GCCGAGAGCGAATACCGTCCAGTCGGGTCCTTCCTCGAGACGGCGACCGGTCTCGAGGACGAGCAGTTCGGCGACATCGAGATACGACTCACCGCCACGGTTCGGATCGTGATATCGCCAGACACCGGTGAGTTGCACGAGCGGGCCTTCCAGCCGGTACCCGCCCACCGGATCGAGATTCTCTCCGAGGGTCGAGGGCATCCGGACTCCGATCCCCACGTTCGCTCCGGTGCGAGGGCCGCCGTCGACCAATGCATCACGGGCATATGAGTCGTCGTTGATCTGCGTCCACATGACACCATCGTCCCGGAACCCATAATCGCCGATGAGCTCCCCTTCGACGGTGATCGTGACGTTGTCGAAGCGGGCGCCATCTTCCAGTAGCCCCGAGACCGGAACCAACTCGCCGTCCTGAGCGAGTGCGGTCCCCGGGAGAGCAAGCAGCAACGCCATGACGACAAGCATCGTCGCGATTCGTATCACGCCGTGACGATCGGGGAGGGGAGGCCTGCGACTCACGTCACTTCCCCCTCACCCAGGCATAGATGAAGCCGAGGAGAGCGAACACTGCCACGAACTCGAGTCGACCCGCCCACATCTGGAACATGTAGGTGAGTTTGAGCAACATGGGCATCGAGGGTTCGGTGACACCGACGGACAACCCGACCGATGCTCCGGCACTCACCGACTCGAACAGTGCCTCCTGGACCCCGTACCCGTAGCCGAGGGCGACACCGGTACCGAGAAGGAAGAGAGCCACATAGAGGAGGGCGACCGTCATCGCAGACTGGGCGAGTTCGGGCGTAAGCCGCTTCCGTCCTGACTGAAAATATTGTGTGCTGACGACCGCGCCTTCGGGGAGCAAGAGCTGTTTGGTCTGGTTGGCGACGGCCTTGACCGTCAGTCCGATGCGCAGGGCTTTGATCCCGCCGGCAGTTGACGATGCCATCCCTCCGAGTGCCATCGCGACCGTCATCCCGGCGAACGCGAGACCACCCCACGTCGCAAGTTCGCTTGACGGGATCGTCGCGAATCCGGTGCCGCTGTGTGCAGAGACGATCTGGAAGAACCCTTGACGCGTCAGTCCCTGTACCGACGTATAGATTCCGGCAACTCCGAGACCGACCATCGTGAGCACCATCGTGAACGTGAACGTCGTCAAGATGGTGCGTGTCTCGAGGTTCTTGAACAGTGCTCGACGCGGACCTCGCCAGAGTGCGTAGTGCAGACCGAACGACATCGCACCGGCAATCATCAGGACGGTCGCGGCGAACTCGAAGATACCGGAGTGGTAGTAACCGAGACTCGTCGATTGCGGGGCGAACCCGCCGGTGTCGAACGCGGCGAAGAAGACCATCAGTGCATGGAAGAAGGCTCGCTTCCATTCGAATCCGAGCACCTGATGGGCGATGACGCCCAGTACGAGAACGCCCGCGACGAGATGAACGAGTGCCACGGCCCAGATGAACCGTGCTGTGGATCGGACGGACGGCAGGATTCGTTCGTCGCGTGCTTCGCCGTAGTACAGGGTGAGGCCGCCGCCTCCTGCGAAGAGCACGAGTGCTGCGATGACGATGCCTTGTCCGCCGAGGAAGTGGAGCAGGTGGCGCCAGAAGTTCAACGAGGGCGCCATATGGTCGAGATCCTGGACGAGGGCAAGTCCCGTCGTCGTCAGGCCTGACATCGCATCGAAAATCGCATCGACCGGCCCGCCGTAGTGGCCGGAGAAGATGAATGGAATCGATCCGATCGTCGGGACGGCGAGCCAGGTCAGAGCCACAACGACCATCCCATGGCTCCAGTCGAGGCGCTCGTCCGACGGTCGATACCGGAGTCCAAGCTGTCCGAGGAAGGCGAAGGTCCCGATCATCAGCAGGAACGATGCGAACGGGTGCCACTCTCGACCCAGGACGGCCCATCCGAGTGGCAGGAGGCTCGCGGCGGCGATGACGGTGAAGATTCGTCCGAGTGCGAATGCAACGATCCGCAGATCCTCACGGTCTGGCTTGATCAGCATCTCAGATCGCAGCGGTGACGACCGCGGCAACGAGGAGGGCGGCAGCGGCAAGGCCGGCAACGATCATGAGTTCGAGGAGGAACGCGAGCGCTGCACCAGCGAGGTCGGCCGGCATCCCCCAGCGACGACCGACGCGGCGCCTCATGACTGATTACCGTTCGGTGCGAACACCTGGTGCAATGCGGACTCCTGCGCGATCGTGGTCACTGCGGTGATCCGGTCTCCGGGGCGGAGTTCGGTCGTTGCCTGAGGCACGATGACATCATCCTCTCTCGCGATGGCCACCACGACCGATGGCTCGGGGAGCGTGAGATGCTGCAATTCGATTGGAGCGAATCCCCGGGGGATGTCGAGTTCGCACAGCGACAACTCGCCTCTCCCGATGACGGCGACGCGATGAAGTTGGGAGACCGCAACCTCCTGAGAGATCACCTGCACCATCAGGTCGGTGATGCCGACTACGGGGATCTTCAGCGCATCGAAAGTCGGGCGATTCCAGGGATTGTTGAGGCGGGCTAGGACACGGTCCGCCCCCAGTGTGAGCCCGAGTTCACACGCCACGAGGTTGACCTCATCGAGGCCGGTGACCGCCACGAGCCAGTCGGCGTCATGGACGGAGGCTGACTTGAGTTTCTCGACGTTGGTGCCGTCGCCATGGATGACGACAGCGTCGACTTCGTCGGAAAGTGCCTGGGCTCGATCCTCGCTCTCCTCGATCACGGCCACGAAGTGTCCCGCCGACACCAGTTCCCTTGCCAGGAATGCTCCGACCTTGCCGCCCCCGATGAGCACCACCCTCATGTTGACTCCGGCGACTGAAGGTATCGGTGCACACGGTCACGCACGCCGAGTCGTGCGGCTGCGACGACGAGATCGCCCTCACGCAGGGTGAACGATGAATCGGGTATATGGGTTCGGTCGCCACGTCGCACCGCTGCGACCCTCAATTGACTCTCGACCTCTAGGCCTTCGACGGTGAGTCCGTTGGCCTTCGACCCGAGATGCATCTCGACAACCTCGACGTCGCCTCCGGAGAAGGTGACGTGATATTCGAACTCCTCGTCGACGAGTCGTTCGAATATCACGTTCGCCGTGAGTTGGGCCCCCGCCACGTACGAGATACCGAGAGTTCGATACGAGTCGGCGCGTCCGGGGTCGTCGAGGCGGGCAAGCGTTCGAGGAACGCCGAACACTTGCTTGGCGAGTTGCACCGACATCACGTTCATGTTGTCGGAATTGGTAACGGCTGCGAACGCGTCGGCGAACTCGATCCCCGCCTCCTTCAACAACCGGATGTCGATCGGTCGACCGAAATGCGTCGTCCCGTTGAAAGTCGTACCGAGGGCTTCGAGCTTGCCGGGACGATCGTCGATGATCGACACGTCATGACCTTCCTCGGCCATGTGCAGCGCCAGATCGCTGCCGACTCTGCCGCAACCGGCGACAACGACTCTCGTATCGACCCTCCTGCTCGCTAGCGGCTCATGATAGGCCAGCGGTCGATGCCGTTCTGTGAGCCAGAGCGTGTCGTCGCCGCCGATCGTGGCGTGTTCAACGGTGGAACGTGGTGCCACTAGGCGGGTAGGGTGACGCCCCATGGACGTTGCGATGATCGTGATTGCCTTCGGGTTTGGTCTCGCAGCGTCTCGCTTGCGCCTCCCTCCTCTTGTCGGCTATCTCATTGCCGGATTCGTTCTCCACGCCTTCGGGTTCGAGACGACAGCGGGAATCGAGGCTCTCTCCGAGATCGGTGTGTATCTCCTCCTTTTCGGCATCGGTCTCAAACTGAACGTCGGCATCCTGGTTCGCACCGCTGTGTGGGGCACGGCCACAATTCACATGGCCGTCACGGTGGTCGTCATTGCCGGTGTGCTCCTCACAATCGGCGCGATAGGTCTCCCACTGGCCACCGGCCTCGATCTCGGTCACGCCGCGATTCTGGGCTTCGCCTTCTCGTTCTCGAGCACGGTCCTTGCTGTGAAGCTCCTCGAGCAGATGAATGAATCGGGATCGCTTGCGGGTCGAACCGCCGTCGGCGTGCTGATCATTCAGGACGTGTTCGCAGTTGGATTCCTCGCCCTGTCGGCCGGCGAACTACCGACGGTGTGGGCGATCCCCATGATCCTGATCATTGTCGCGCTTCGGCCTGCGTTCGGTTGGCTGGTGTCACGGAGTGGACACGGTGAACTCTTCGTGTTTCTCGGCTTCATGCTCGCCGTCGGTGTCGGCGCCGGGGGATTCGGTCTCGTGGGCCTCAAGCCGGAGCTTGGCGCCTTGCTGGTAGGAATCGCCGTATCAACGCATCCGCGAGCGGGGGAGATGTCCGATCGGCTTCTCGACTTCAAGGATCTTCTTCTCGTTGGCTTCTTCCTCTCGATCGGACTCGCAGGGACACCGCCGCTTGAGGCGTACGTCATTGCGGCCTTGATGCTGATACTCATACCGCTGAAGGGGGGTCTGTTCTTCGCCCTCTTCACCCGATTCCGGTTGAGGTCTCGCACGGCGTTGCACTCGTCGTTGACGCTGTCTTCATACAGTGAATTCGGGCTGATCGTGGCGAGCGCCAGCGTGACCGCCGGGTACCTCGACCAGGAATGGATCTCAGCGATCGCGGTCTGTGTCGCGGCGTCCTTCGTCGTGGCGTCGGCTGGAAATGCATCTCGCTTCTGGTTGTACGACTCGTACTCACGACAGCTGGCCCGCATGGAGAGGCATCCACCGGTGGACGATGATGCCGTTGTGGACTGTGAATACGCACGCGTGGTGATCTTCGGCATGGGACGCGTCGGGGCGGGTGCTTACGACGAGATCGCTGAGCGCTGGGGTGCGGCCGTGCTCGGGGTGGATCGGAGCGAGAGGGCAGTTGCTTTCCACTCCGATCACGGGAGGAAGGTCATCCGCGGTGATGCTCTCGACCGAGACTTCTGGGAACGACTTCGGTTTCGTAGGGATGTCGAACTGATCGTGATAGCGACGGACAACCACGCATCGAACCTCAAGTGCGTTGAACGAGTGAAGGAGTTCCTCCCGGAAGCTCGGATAGCCGCCATCGCTAAGCACCCCGACCAGGTCGTCGAACTGAAGGACGCCGGTGTCGACGTGGCGAGGAACCTGTACGAGGAGGCTGGCCAGGCTCTCGCCGACGACGCCGTCATCACGGTCTGGGGTCTGGGACAGGACGTCGAGAAACCCGGCGATGCCGACGGGAGCGAGGCGTCCGACGGCTCACGCGAGTCGTCAGGCGACCGCTAGCCATCCGTCTTTTCGCGTGGGGTATGGATCGCTCGGTTCCTACAGCGTGTAGCCCATGTCGCGGAAGTGGCTCCTGAACGCAGCGACGGCATCGGTCCAATGGCCCTCTGGTTGGCGGTCACCGGCGCGAACGATCTCGGCGAGCAGCGGTGCGAACTCCTCGAAGTCCGCCTCGACCATGCCGTACCGGGTCATCTCCGACGTGCCCATGCGGATACCGCTTGCTGCGGTGAAGCTCGGGTCGTCGTGAAGCGCCTGCGAGTTCGTGATGACGTTGTTCTGCTCCAGGATCTCGGCGAGCCGGATGCCCTGTGCCCGGGAAACCCGCAGCACCACCTGATGCGTGTCCGTGAACCCGTTCGTGGGATCACCTTCGAGGGCGAGGCCTTCGTTCACCAGAGCAGCAGCGAACGCCCGGGCATTCGCTATGACCTGTGGCGGGTACTGGTCCCGGTACTCGAGCATCTCGTAGGTTGCGCCGAGCAACCCAAGCAACGTGCCCAGATGGTGATTGCTCACGTGGCCGGGGAAGGTCCGGGACTCGACGTGACGCCAGAAACCCTCGAACGGTGATCCAGGATCGATGTTGCTCAGGATCACACCGCGTTGGGGCCCGAAGTAGCTCTTGTGGGTCGAACCGGTCACCACGTCGGCGCCCTCGGCAAGAGGGTCCTGGAAGTACGGGCCGAGGAGTCCAAGCACGTGGGCCCCGTCGTACATGATGAGAGGGCGGTCCGGGTTGTCAACGCCGTAGAGCTCGTGGACGAACTCGGCAATCGGGGCGACCGGCTCCTTGTGGATGATCACGCTGCGACCGAAGACGATCAGCGTCGGGTTCGTCTCAGCGATGATCTCTTTGGTCGCTTCCACATCGACTGCGAAAGGCATGTCGCTTCGCATCGGGAACTGCTCGACGGCAGGTCGCTCCGTTCTGGGATCGATCGCGACGTAATTCTTGAGCGCCCCGCCGATCTGTGCGCTCAGGTGCCCACCCTTGTTCAGATCGTGGACGAGGACCCGTTCGAGGAGTTGAGGGGCACGTCGGCTGTGGAACCGGTTTCTGAACTGCTTGAGAGCGTCGTAGACGGCGTCGTTGGCCATCTGGCCGCTGATCACCCTCGGCTCGACCTGCGAGCATCCGAAGAACGCACGCAGCGCCGCCTTGAGATCCTCCTCTTTCTCCGTGATGAAGCCGGTTCCCTGGTAGTACCGGACGTCGCCGGCGTTCGGACCGAGGGCCTTGAGCCGGTTGTGCTCGTTGTATCGGCCGGCCGGATCTTCCCGACACAGCGTGTCGACGAACGACGACGTGCACTGTTCGGAGGGGATCAGGTTGATGCAATCTTCCCGCCGCCACTTCGTGTTGGCGTCGCTGTCCTGACGCAGGCGCGCCGCAGCGGCGACGAGGCCGTCGGTGTCCAGAACCGTTCCCGGGTCCTTCGCCTCGAACCCGGGATAGGGGCGTACGAACGGTGCGGTCGGCCACACATTGCGCTGCACGAGTTCGGCGTTGCTCGACCTCCCTCGCGCGTCGACCACCTCGAACACGATGGGGACGTCCGAGCGGTACCGGATGTCGGATCGTACGAGGGCGAGGCCGACCGGACGCAGACCGTGTTCCTCACCGGGCACCGAGTCGATCCCTGGTCCTTCGAACTGGGCGTAGGGCACGCTCGTGCCGGACGTGACGTAGCCGACCGGCTCGCCGTCGAGGAACAGCCGGTATCCGGCACGCAACGGCTTGCGTCCGTCGAACACTGCGATCGGCTGGACCAGGTGTGTGAGCCGCCGCTCCTCGATCGGCGTATCCATCTCGTCCCGCTTGATCGCCTCGTACTCGGCGCGTTGACGGTCGAGGTCGGCGTGCCCGATGAACTCTCCTCCCGGGCCCCGAACCCCCCACGTCGCAAGAGAGTTGGCGAAGATCGGGATGTCGTTGCCATCGATATCGGCACCGAGTTCATGCCCGTAGAGAGGCAACCCGGCTTCGAGTCGCAGGGAGTCCCGTGCGGCCAAACCGTTTGGAACAGCTCCGGCAGCGACGAGCCGCTCCCACAGATCCACAGTGAATTCGGCCTCCGGGAACAGCTCGAATGCGGTCGATTCACCGGTGTATCCGGTGCGTGCGATAACGAGCGGGCGACCGTCCACGTCCGCGGTGCACAGCTGGTTCCGTTTGTTCTCAGGCAGTTCAATGTCACCGAGCGCTGTCCGGAGGACGTCGGTCGATGTCGGTCCTTGGAGCGAGATCATTCCGAGGTCATCGCTCACGTCAACCATGTCGGAGCCGTCGACTGCGTGCGCCGCGAGCCAGTCCCAGTCCTTCTCACGGTTGTCAGCATTCACGACGAGGAGGTAGTCGTCGACGCCGATGCAATACAGGTAGGTGTCGTCGACGGCGCCGCCGGTCTCGTTGCCGAGGAAGGCGTAGTGGGCTTCACCTACGCTCAAGCCGCGGGGGTCGTTGGTGAGGACCCGGCTGAGGTGATTCAGCACTCCGGGACCGGTGAAGCGGTAGCGGCCCATGTGCGCGACGTCGAAGAGACCGGCGCCGCGACGGGTTGCGAGATGCTCTGCGATGGTACCGGTCTCGTACTGGACGGGCATCTCCCAGCCGGCGAAATCGACGAGGGTGGCTCCGTGGCTCTCATGCCAGCCGTGGAGGGATGTGCGGCGCAGATCGGCAGTCGAAGCGTTCATACCGGCGAGGCTAGCAGTGGGTGGAAGACCCAATACGACCGGGATTTCGTGTATCGGACCTTGGGCGTTCGAATCTCCGATTACGGACCTGGCCCGCACACAGATTGTGGATGCGACGCTCCTAGACGTCGGTGGGAATAGAGCGATGATGGTGCTGTTGCCATTGGCATGCGACGATCTCCTGGCCGCGCTTTAGCGACCCCGCCGGAGTTGAGATACCTCACCGTCGACCTCACGCCAGATTCCCTCGACCTCGACGTGAACCTGGGGGCGGAAGGCGTTGACGCCACTGGCTTCGCTCTCCACCCAACCCATCCCGATTGGATCGTGCTGACGGAAGGGCGGTGCTCCGAGGCCAGCTCGTCACTCTTCATGGATAGTCGTCTCGTGGCTGACGGTATTCCTGGCGCTGCGGTTGGCTTCTTCCGAGGAAGAGGTCTCCCGATCCTGGCATCCACGACGGCGGGCAACGGATGTGGACAGGGGGCGCTCTGGGTCACCGAGGGATTGCCCGTGATCTCCCACGGTACGTCGGTCCTGGTCTCAGACAAGGTGTCGTCGGTCGACATTCGGGACGAAGCCCCGGACCCCTGGAACCCCGACACCGCACCGCCGTTCGCCTGATAGGACTCGTCTCGCCCCCGGTCGGGGGCACCGAACCGAACGGGTATCGATGGGGTTGATCGCCGTCGACCTCAAGCCCGTGGCTGTAGCGTTCCTCGCTCGCTCCGCCGGCCGCTCGTCCACGGCACGAGATGCTCCGACGCGAGTGTGATGAGGAGGATCGCTGCCACGACCGTTGTGAACGCTCCCGCCGTGAGGCTTCCCCCGAGCCAGCCGAGCAGCATGACGGCGAAGGCCGCGACGAGCCGCGCAACGGCCACGTGTCGGGTAGATCGGAACACGATCACTACGAGTGAGACGAGCACGAGCGCAACGCCGAGACTCATCGCAAGTCGGCTGGTGTGTGCGAAGACCTCGGTCGGGTGGGCGACCACGTCTTCAGCGGACACGGCGAAGAAGACGATGCCAACCACGAGTGGATAGTGCATCACGGAGTAGGCATCGCGAGCAAAGCGCCCTCGCTCCTGTCCCTCGGTGCTTAGGAAGTACGACTCGGCATGGGGCGCCGATCGATCGAAGTAACTCCACCACAGTGCGGCGGCAACGATGAAAGCGATTCCGACTGTCGGTATGAGCACCGGATCCAGAGCCTCGCTCCGCGCAGCAAGCCCGATGCCGACAATTGACTCACCCAGGGCGATGATTACGAACAGGCCGTTGCGTTCCGCGAAGTGTTTGGCATCGACGGCCCACGTGCCTTTGCCGGCGAAGACAACACTGACAACGTCGAGAGCGGCGCCGCCGATCCAGAGGACTGCGAGCCACGGTGCGGCCAGAAAACCGCCAACAAGGACGAGGAACGCAGCGACGAAGGACATAGGGAAGAATGTGAAAAAGGCGGCCCGTTGCTCGGGGAAGTCCTTCGACGCGACCCAGTAGAACCCGGCAGCCAGGACTCGGACGATGAAGTAGGTGACGGCGAACCAACGCGATCCGTCACCGAAGGCATCGGGAACGGCGAGGGCCATCAAGAGGGTCACTCCCATCGCCGTGAGGAGGAAGAGCCTGATCGACGTTGACTCGGTCCCGGTCCAGTTGGTGGTCCATGCATAGATCGACCAGGTCCACCACAGCAGGAACAGCAGGAACGCCCCGCTCGCGAGGGGGTACACCGAAGGGTCGCCGTGAATGAATCCGACCACCTGGGTGATCGCGAACACGTACACGAGATCGAAGAACAGTTCGATGGTCGACGCGTTGCGTTGTGTGCCGCCCCGTACGGGGTGCGAGTCCGTCATGACAACGAGTCTTGCATCACAGGAACGTCAACTTCACAAACTTCTCAGAGAATTCCGGATCGCTTGTTCTTCAGCGCTTCGCGGTTGCTACCGGATCGGGTCGACTGGACGCAGTCGTGAGTGAGACCGCCCCGACGGCGATGACGATGAGGATGAGGCCAAGGATCTGGGACGCGCCCAGCATCTGGTCGAGGAATATCCATGCCGTGACCGCCGCCGCCACGGGTTCGATCGTGATGATGACGCCGATGATCCGTGCCGGCACGCGTGAGAGCGCGGCGATTTCCATCGAGAGCGGGAGCGCCAATGCGACCGTGCCCAGAATGATCACCGACCAGATCACTACAGGGTCAGAAGGAACCGACATCGACCATGGGCGGGCAATAATGAAGCCGACGGCGCCGCCGATCGTGATGGCTCCTGCCGCGAGCGGAAACCCGCCCACGATCGCCCCGACGTGCTGGCCAAGTCGAAGGTAGATGGCAAGGCCGACCGCCGCGACGAGGCCGGCGAGCACCCCAACCATATCGAGACTGTCCAGATCGCCGATCTGGACCAAGAGGGCCACACCGGCAACCGCACTCCCGACGGCAGCCCAGGTGAGCGGCTTCGGATGAGCATGGCCCGCCACCCGGTCCCACGTCACCACGAGAACCGGAGCAAGGAACTCGAGGCCGACCGCTGGTCCCACCCCGATCCGATCGATCGCTACGTAGAGAGCACCGTTCAACACGATCTGCAGGAC